>JAFOXS010000165.1 GCA_017391665.1 Alistipes sp.
AGGAGGGTACCGTATTCTGTGAGTCAGTAATCTCAACCGAGAAGTACAAGAAGTTTGACGACTACGAGAACTACGTGAAGGCTTTGTGCGATGCTATGCACTCGCTCATCGATAGCGTATCATTCGATTTTGAGTTGGTTGGTATCGGTATCGGTGCTCCCAACGCTAACTACCACACCGGTATGATCGAGGCTCCCGCAAACTTGTGGAAGTTCCGTGACGACGAGCCCAATCCCGATGACAGCCGCCGTATGTTCCACTTCGTGGACGATATCAAGGCTTCATTCCCCGGCGTAGAGGTAGCTATCACCAACGACGCTAACGCTGCAGCTATCGGCGAGGGCGTATTCGGTAACGCTAAGGGTATGAAGGATTATGTTGTTATCACTTTGGGTACAGGTCTTGGCTCAGGTATCGTTAGCAACGGTGAGATGATCTACGGTCACGACGGTTTCGCTGGTGAGTATGGCCACGTGATGGTTGACAGCCGTGCTACAGGTCGTGAGTGCGGTTGCGGTCGCAAGGGCTGCTTGGAGGCTTATGCTTCAGCAACAGGTATCAAGCGTACTGCATTTGAGCTTATGGCAAAGATGAACAACGACAGCGAGTTGCGCGAGATTCCTTTCTCTAACTTCGAGGCTGTAATGTTGTCAAAGGCTGCTGACAAGGGCGACGCTATCGCTCTGGAGGCATTCCGTTTCACTGGCGAGGTATTGGGTAAGTCACTGGCTGACCTGGTTGCTTCTACTTCACCCGAGGCTATCATCCTCTTCGGTGGTTTGGCTAAGGCTGGCAAGTACATCTTCGAGCCTACCAAGTGGTACATGGAGGAGAACATGATGGGTACTTTCAAGAACAAGGTTAAGCTCCTGCCTTCAGGTATCGAGGGTAAGAACGCTGCTATCCTTGGCTCATCGGCTCTTATCTGGCAGAAGCTGATGTAAGAAAAGATTCGCCTAACGAGGTGATTTTCGCGTTACACTCGCCGTCAGAATCCTCATTTACAACAGGTAAACTGCGGTTTTTCGGGTGTCGTAAGCCTTAAAATCCCTCCCGTTATACAAATCTTAATATACAGGAGGCTGTCAGGCGTTTGACAGTCTCCTATTTTTAGTTAGGTTAATTGGATTAAAAAACGAAATACTTATGAAGAAACTTATACTTTTAGCTATGTTGGCCCTGCCCCTCGGCGTATGGGCACAGAGCGCAGCAGTAAAGAAGATTATGGAGATGTCGCGCGAGGATAACCGCGTAATGGAGCATCTCGACGTATTGTGTAACCGCTTCGGTGGTCGTCTGGTCGGTTCGGCAGGCTTTGAGAACTCTCAGGCGTGGATCGTAAAGCAGCTGGAGGAGTGGGGCCTTGAGGTAACTCTTGAGAAGGCTGGCCAGGTTCCCGTAGGATTCAACCGCGGAGGCTGGTGGGGTCGCGCTATGGGCGAGTACTCAGAGACACTCTACTTCACTACACCCTCATACACCGCTGGTACGAAGGGCAAGCAGCGCGGTCACGTTGTTATTGAGCCCCGCACACAGGCGCAGTTCGACCGCATGAAGGGTACGCTGAAGGGTGCATGGGTATTGATGGAGAGCAAGAGCACCGGCTGGCCTTTGGAGCATAGCGCCGAGGCTCGTGAGGCTCGCAAGGCTGCTATCGCCGAGAATGCTGAGATTGCACAGTACAACCGTCAGAACCCCGACAACCCGAAGCCTATGAACGAGATGCCCGCACTCTTCTACGATGAGATGATCGAGGCAGGCGTACTGGGTTTCATTCAGCCCACAACAGTGCCCATCCGCACATTGTATGATCGCAAGATGCTCAACGAGGGCAAGGTAACATTTGAGACTCTGCCCACAGTGCCCGACATTAAGCTGGACGAGGAGCAGTTTGAGCGTATCTACAAGTTGGCACAGCAGCGTCGCCACGTAGAGCTGGAGTTCGACATCCGCAACTACTGGTCGATGGGTCCCGTGCCCTACCACAATATCGTAGCTACGATTAAGGGTTCGAAGAAGCCTAACGAGTATGTTATCCTGGGTTCTCACCTCGATGCATTCGACGTAGCAACAGGTGGTGTGGACTGCGGTTCAGGTGTATCGGCTATGATGGAGGCAGCACGTATGATTGCTCTCTCTGGTGCGAAGCCCGAGCGCTCGATTGTATTCATCTTCTTCGCAGCCGAGGAGTTCGGCTTGTTCGGCTCACTGGCATGGGTACGCGACCACAAGGATAAGTGGGAGAAGATCTCAAATATGTTCAACCGCGATGGTGGTCCGCTGGCTTACACAGCCTTCTCTGCTCCTGCATCACTTGTGGATGAGTATGAGGAGATCGCAAAGCCTATTCAGGAGCTCTACCCCGACTACAACTTTACGGTTAGAAAGTTAGAGCCTCGCGCGAAGCCCACACAGACGGGCGGCAACGACTCTACATCGTTTATGGTTGAGGGTATTCCCGCCCTGCAGATGTCAGAGACCGACCCCTCGGGTTACAACTTCCAGTATCAGGAGATCTGGCACACCGATCGCGATATTTATAATAAGAGTATCCCCGAGTATCAGGAGCAGGCCGCAACAGCTTTGGCAATTATGGCACTGGGTACAGCCAACCTGCCTACATTGCTCCCCCGCAACGAGGTGTATAAATAAATATGTAATATACTCAACAAAAATGGGCTTCGTGTTAGACGAAGCCCATTTTTATTTTAATAACTATAACTATTATTGTTTGCTAACAACCCAATAATCGCCATTCTGTACTGACTGATAACCAGCAGCAACGAAATTTACCTTAGGATTCTCAGAAAGATTATCTGCAGGATTAAACTTATAGAAAGAGCCACCATAAACGGTTATCGCACCAGGATGAGTACCATGCAAGTTAAGTGCAGAGTACTCCTCCAAAGTTCCATCCTCTGTATCAGCATTCTTGTTTGAAGCAATAAACTCGCCACCGTAGATGTTAACTACGCCACCATTCTTAGCATAGATAAGATCGCTTGCATTGTTATTCTTATAGGTACCACCATAGATATTTACAGTACCTCCATCAGCCCATACCGCCATTGAATATTTTGCCTCAGCGGCATTAATCTCACCGTCGCCATGGATGTTAAGTGTACCACCCTTTACCCAGAATACATAACTATCGGTCGTGCCCTCGTTAATAGTACCGTTAGACTCTGCAAACACACCGCTTGTAATGGTTTTTCCATTAAGCACGATTGTAGCGTCTGAATTCAACACCAACACGTTGTCAAGCACAATATCAGATGTCAAAATAACAGGCTTATTAGCTGCAATAGCACTCATCAAAGCTGCCTCAGAAGCAACCTCGGTGGGAGCTACTACAGAATACCAGTCTGCATCAACAGCATAAGCCTTATAACCGGCAGCCATATAGTCTGTTGGCATACCATCTGCCGCATTAAGCTCTGGATTAAAACGATAAAAACGACCGCCCTTAATTTCAATAACCGAATTCAATGCAGAACCCCACTTATTGATTGTATAACGATAGTCACGACGTGATGCATCCAACGATGGGTCAGCATCCGCACAACGGAACTCACCCCCATTGATTGTAATGTGAGCATCATTGTGGCGTGCATAAATTACTGCATTCTGATAGCCATCAGCATCAAGACCTGACTTGAATGTTCCTCCATTGATAACCAAATTACCCTTAACAATCACTGCATAACCATCATTACCCGTAACAGCCTCAACAACACCATCACCATTGATTGTAAGGGTTGCGCCCTCATTTACGATAATAACATCTGTAGCTGTGTTATCAACTGCATTTGTAAGGGTTTTACCATTCAAGTTCAATGTAACATCACCCTTAACCACCAGTGTCTCAGGCAACACAACATCAACATCGAGAGTATACTCGCCACCATTCTCAAATACAGACTGCAACTCAGAAATTGCTGTTGCCATATCAGATGTTGATCCACTAAACGACTCGCTGATAGTAAACTGAGTCCACTTCATTACACCAGCACCCAATGACATAGCATTCTGAACGGGATACTCTACCTCGACATCTTTACCATCATAGTTTACAGCATAGATAATCTTCAAATCACCAGCAGCGAACTCGGTAGCAGGTACAACAGCATAGAAGCTTGTATAATCGGTTGAAGACAAAACAGCATCGCCGCAATCAAGTACAATCTCCTTAGCAGCGCCATCAGCAACTTCTGCTACGGGAGCCTGCTCATTCATGTCGATTGTAACATCACCAGCCAGGCCGTTTGCCTGAGATTGGATAGTAATTGATTTAATAGTAGCACCACCAATAATGCTCTTTACATCAAAACGCAGCAACGATGTTGCATTAACAAAAGAGAACGAATTGCTCTCAGACTTAGCCACCATGATAGAGTGCTGCAAAGAAGCATCTGCAGAGAAGCTCTGAGCAGCGGGAATAGAAGTTGCGATTACACCACTGTTCAATGTCGCATCAGCATCATAGGGATAAAGTGCAAAATTGCTTGACATTGTAGCAGCAGTCCGTGTACCAGCGACATAAACCAACTCAGCGGTGGTCTCATTTACCTGTGTAGCCTGGTACTTAAGATTGTCAGAAGTTTTGTTGAAGATACTCACCAAATCGCCATCGACCCAATGTACGCTTGTGCCATTGTCACCCATAACCGTACGGGTCACAGCCGATGAAGCAAAGAATTTTTCATGCGCAAGATTCTGATTCACAGAATCATCTTTCGAGCAAGCTGCAAATAGCATAGACGATGCAGCTACAAGGATTGATAATTTTCTCATAACATTTAGAGTTTAAGTTAATAAAGATTGATAATGATTAGAAAGCTCCACCGTCTTCAAAATCTGACGTGGAAGATGCAAAACCTTTTTCCAAGACTACGTCGAAAACCTCGATAGCAGGTGCGACATACTCCTCCTTGATCATAAATAGATGATATTTGCTCTCGGGACTCCTACAAGAGATTTATAATAAAAGAAAAGTGTGGAGACCATTTCATCTATCTACAAGAAGGCTGTGGAAAGGCCCGAACAAAAATAGACGATACAATGCCCCACACCTGAATAGACATGGGGACACAGGCACAAGAACTGCGCCTTCCACATAAATCTAAACAAGTAGTGAGTGTTGTCATAGCCCCTTTGTTCTGAAAACTTCCACATTTTCTTGTAAGGACAGCGTGAAAACACTTTTACTATAATAATATGTATGCCGCAATACGGCGGTATAAAGATATAAAAAAAATCTCGACTAACAACATCATATAGAATATTGTAAAAAAAGCATTTAGAAAATCCTTCTTTTTTGAGATTTTGCATAAAAATGGCATTTTTTCAGTTTCTATTATTGCATATAAAAAAAATCTTCGTAACTTTATGAAATGAACGCGCAGTCGAAAAGCCGCTGCGCGGAGTAGCAAAACAGAAACCTACTTAAAAGTAAAACCTATAAAACTTCACGAATATGAAAAATTATTCAGCAAAAGAGATTAAGAACATCGTTCTTATTGGCGCGCCCGGCACGGGAAAAACTACCCTTGCCGAAGCGATGGCTTATGAGGGTAAAGTTATCGACCGCAGGGGTAGTATCGAGGCGTGCAACACGCTTTCGGATAACACCGACATCGAGCATGAGTACAAACGCTCGATCTACTCGACAACCCTTTTCACCGAGTTTATGGGCCGCAAGCTCAATATCATTGACTGTCCCGGTTCAGACGATTTCTGCGGCAACCTCTTCTCTGCCTTCAAGGTAGGTGACGTAGGTATCATGGTTATGAACGCACAGAATGGTTGGGAGGTAGGTAACGAGATTCAGGCACGTTACGCTCGCATCCTCAACAAGCCTTTGATCGGTGTAATCAACCAGCTCGATGGCGATAAGGCTAACTTCGACGCAACAGTGGAGGGTATCCGCGCTGCTTCATCGGTTAAGCCCGTGATTGTACAGTACCCCGTAGAGGTTGGTGCAGGCTTCAACGCATTCATCGACGTACTGATGATGAAGATGTACCGCTTCACCGACGAGAACGGTACTCGCGAGGAGTTGGATATTCCCGAGGATCAGCTGGACTATGCTCAGGCATTGAACCAGGAGCTCTCGGAGGCTGCTGCAGTATATGACGACGCACTGATGGAGCTCTACTTCGAGAAGGGCGCCCTCACACAGGACGATATCCGCTCAGGTTTGAAGCTCGGCGTTGCTAACCGCGAGGTTATGCCTATCTTCTGCGCCAGCGGTAAGCGCGACATCGGTACAAAGCGTTTGATGGAGTTCATCATCAACGTTGCTCCGGGCCCGACTACTCCGACAACAGCTCCCAAGTTTGTATCTATCGAGGGCGAGGAGCTCGTAGCTGACGAGACTCAGCCCGCTGTAGTATTCGTATTCAAGAGCCAGATCGAGCAGCACATCGGTGAGATCACATACTTCCGCGTAGTTCGTGGTAAGATCACCGAGGGTATGGAGCTCGTGAACAGCCGCACAGGCAACAAGGAGAAGCTCTCACAGCTCTTCGCCGTGGCTGGTAAGAACCGTATCAAGGTTACTGAGCTCTCAGCAGGTGACATCGGTTGCACCGTTAAGCTCAAGGCTACCCGCACTAACGATACGTTGGCTGCTGCCGGCGCACACGTTAAGGTTGAGCCTATCGTATTCCCCGAGCCTCGCTACCGCGCAGCTGTGAAGGCTAAGGAGCAGGGTGATGAGGAGAAGCTGGGTAAGCTTTTGAACGATTTGAAGTATGAGGATCCCACTATCCTTGTTGAGTACTCTAAGGAGCTTAAGCAGACCATCATCCAGGGTCAGGGTGAGCACCACCTCAACATCGTGAAGACACGTCTGGCGAACGACAATAAGCTCGAGATCGAGTACTTCGCACCGAAGATTCCTTATCGTGAGACTATCACAAAGGTGGCACAGGCCGACTACCGTCACAAGAAGCAGTCAGGTGGTGCTGGTCAGTTTGGTGAGGTACACATCGTTATCGAGCCTTACTACGAGGGTATGCCCGAGCCTACCAAGTATAAGATTGGTGGCAAGGAGGTTACCGTGAATATCAAGGGTAAGGAGGAGTACGACCTGGATTGGGGCGGCAAGTTGCAGTTCTACAACTCAATCGTTGGTGGTGCTATCGACGCACGCTTCATGCC
>JAFOXS010000268.1 GCA_017391665.1 Alistipes sp.
ATTACCACATAGCCAAGATTTGCGAACTGCACGCGATCCTCGATCAGGGCATGTGTGCCGATGAGGATGTTCACCTCACCCGAGGCTATGCCCTCCAGGGCGTGGCGTCGCTCGGCAGCCTTCGATGATCCGGTGAGAATGGCAACACGCAGGTTCATACCCTCGGTCATTCGCGAGATTGTGGCGTAGTGCTGACGGGCAAGAATCTCCGTGGGCGCCATCATACAGGCCTGAAAGCCGTTGTCGATAGCCAGCAGCATCGACATCAGTGCCACCATAGTCTTGCCACTGCCCACATCGCCCTGCAGCAGTCGGTTCATCTGATAGCCCGTAATGGTGTCCTGACGTATCTCCTTGATTACGCGTTTCTGCGCACCAGTGAGTGCAAAGGGTAGTCTATTGTTGAAAAATTCGTTGAACAGATCTCCTACCTTGGGGAAGAGAAATCCGTCACGGCGCGACAGTCGGTCGCTGCGCAGCGACTGTACGGATAGCTGCACACCCAGAAACTCGTCAAATTTCAGACGTCTTTGAGCGGCACTCAGCCGCTCGGCCGAGGGTGGAAAGTGTATGTCGTGCATGGCCTGCTTGAGTGGCACGAGCGAATATTTGTCGCGCAGCCATTGTGGCATGGTCTCCGTGATATGTTTCTCGGCTGCAGCCCATGCATTGCTGATGATCTTGAAGAATCCCTTGGTGCCGAGTGTCGATGCTATCTTCTCGGTCGAGGAGTAGATGCCCTGCATGGCAAAGCGGTCGGCGCGGCTCAGGGCCTGCTCGACGAGTTCAAGCTCGGGGTGAGTGAACTGCACCTCATTGCGAAAGAGTGACGGACGGCCAAAGATGATATACTCGCGTCCCACCTCGACACTCTTCTCGACCCACTTTATTCCGCGGAACCACGTCAGTTCGACCGACCCGGTGGAGTCCGACGCAAAGGCTGTGAAGCGTTGCTTGCGTCCGGTGCCCGAGTAGGCTACGCCCGTGATGCGGGCTCTAACCTGCACAAGGGCGGTGTCCATGCTGGCGTTGACCTCGGCTATGGAGTATATCTTCGTGCGGTCGACATAGCGGAAAGGATAGTAGCGCAGCAGGTCGTCGATGGTGATGATACCCAACTCCTTCTCCAGAAGTTTGGCACGCACCTCACCTACGCCAGCGACGTATTTCACGCTATTATCAAGCCAATTTGCCATAATACAAAGATATGAATAATTTGTGAAAAATTGTAGAGTTGGAAATGTTTCGTTAATTTTGTAATCGGGGATTGTGTCGTACACCCGCACGTGGCAATGGCTTGTCGGCTGAAAAGTGAGTGTAAGGCTCGTTCTTGTTATAAAGTAATAATAGTATTAAGGGTGTAATCAGACAACCCGCAGAAATATGGCTCGAGTAAATCAAAACAGTGCCTACAAGGAGCGCAACCTGGAATTTTTGGAGGAGTACGCCTCACGTGACGACGTGAAGGTGTTGTTCAACGGTGTGATGTATCGCGAAATCACCAAGGGTAAGGGCGACAAGCCCACGCCCAAGGCTATGATTACGGTGCATTATACAGGAAAACTCATCAACGGCAAGGTGTTCGACTCCACCCAGCAGGGTCGCCCTGCTACGTTCAAGTTAAATCAGCTTATCGACGGCTGGCGTACCGCCCTGCGCGAGATGCCCGTTGGTTCGCGCTGGGAGATTGTCATCCCCTTCAATCTTGGCTATGGCGCCAAGGGTGCAGGTGTAATAAAACCCTTCTCGACGCTGATTTTTGATGTGAGGCTTATTTCGATAGGGTAGGTGGTAGCCTTCGGCGATAAATAAGAGCCTACAAAACTGACAAAGCGGCGGCAGAAAGCGCTGTTTTGCGAAAAAGAGTTATATTTGTCACAGGAAAAACCTAATTTATCTATGGAATCAATATTGAAAAATCGCCCTGCCCTGGAGCATGAGATCATGCAGGTGGCAGAGGTTGCCGGTTATCTCTGGCAGAAAGGCTGGGCCGAGCGCAACGGTGGTAATATAACGGTGAACATTACCGAGCATGTCGATGATGCTATCCGCGCCCTGCCGGCAATCAGCGCTCCCGTCGCTATGGGTGTGCACCTTCCCCATCTGAAGGGTTGCTACTTCTACTGCAAGGGTACGCAGAAGCGTATGCGTGATCTGGCACGCTGCCCCATGAGCAATGGCTCGATTATCCGCATCACGGATGACTGTGAGCACTACGAGATTGTGGCCGATCAGGCTGTAAGGCCCACCTCGGAACTGCCGGCTCATTTGAGTGTGCATAATTACCTTCTGGCCAAGGGTTCTTCCTACCGCGCATCGCTGCACACGCATCCTATCGAGCTTGTAGCCATGTCGCATAGCAAGTCATTCCTCGAAAAGGATGTGGCTACCCGTCTGCTGTGGAGCATGATCCCCG
>JAFOXS010000349.1 GCA_017391665.1 Alistipes sp.
AGGGAATCCTCCAAAAAAGGAAATAATATACAACAAAGTATAACAACTAAACTAATTAACAACATTATTAATTTAACCTATTCGACTATGAAAAAGTTATTTGTATGCGCTATGGCACTTGCGGCATTCGTAAGCTGTAGCAAGGATGATGTGGCTCAGGGTCCCGCTTTGGAGTCAATGAACAAGAGTATCCAGATTAAGATCGAGAACACTGCTTCTGCAACTCGTGCTAATGATGGCGAGGGTGTTAACGCTGGTAACACAACTGGTTCAACTGGTTCTCAGATGGCCTCTGTAGTAAATGTAGATGAGCTTAAGATTCTGTTTGCTAACACAGCGGGTAAGATTTTGATGGAGAAGCCTTTATCAGGAACAGCATCGAACCACGATGGTGGTGAGAACGGTGTTACTGATCTCCCCGAGTATTCTTACGGTTCATTTACTGCTACTGGTGATGCAGCCGACCATGAAAAGAATGGTGTTTATGTATTCCACAATGTACCTGCTGCTGTAACTCGCGTTGCTGTTGTACGCTATGAGTCAACTGATTTCCCCAATGGTACTGCTGGCCTCGATTTGGAGGACAACGTATTGGAGCTTGCTACTAACGAGCAGGCCAATTTGCAGCGTGCGCTTGATGATATCGTTTTGTTCGACGATTCAAACTTGACCAAGTCTACCGCAGAGGATAATGATTGTGTAGAGATTGGTGGTATTAAGTATTATATTTACGAGGCAAGCGTTGTTGTAGCTCCTAAGTTCTCTCGTCTTGAGATTGACCGAATTAAGTGTACAGACCTTGGTATTGCTAATGACGATAACGATATTGCAACCGTTGACTTTGATAAGTTGGTTTTGAACTCATTTACTTGGTCTACTTATGCTATTGCAGAGGATGAGCTCGGTGAGTTGAATGGTCAGTACAACAATGGCCAGGCTAATGCAACTGTAGAAAACGATGATGATAGAATTTGTAAGCCTACAAATGGCGTATGGTCATGGAACATCGAGGAGCAGGCTTTCTCAAAAATGACTTTGAATATGACTGCTTCTGCAAAGGATTATATCGTAGCAGGTAACGATGAAACTAAGGGTGGCGCAGATGTAAACCTCTATATCACAGGTTTGGAGTCTATCTCTGGTAATTGGAGTGGCACATACGAGGCTGAGAATATCTACAAGATGTCTGTAGACTTCCCGCAGTCAGCACTGGCAGACCAGCAGGGTATCTGTGCAAATGTAACAGTAACAATTGTACCTTGGACCGTTAACACTGTTAAGCCCGTTTTCGGTACTAAGTAATTTTGAAATTTCAAGTTCTTTTCGAAGGGCTTAAAATTTATAAGGATTGATTTTTTTCCGGGCCTCCCCTTTATAGGGAGGGGGAGGCCTTTTTTCCAAAAAGGTTTGAAGAGGCCTACACTCTCTTCGCAAGAGATGTTCCCACTCCGACGGGAAACCCAAAACCATAAACCAGGCGCGAATGTGCGCCGTAATACTATCGAATGATGAAAAAACTTCTATACTTGTGCGCGCTGCTCGTCTCTCTCGTTCTGCTCGCGAGCTGCATCAAGGAGGATTATACCGACTGCGAGAGGTGTACACTGACCTTCTCGTACACGGGCGACGTCTCATATGATATATTCCCGCAACACATCACATCCGTGAGCCTGTATGTTTTCGATGCTAACAACCGATTGGTTCAGACCAAGTTGGTGGAGCAGAACGATCTGAATGCATTCCAGGGTACAAAACTCAACCTCGAGCCGGGTGATTACCACATTGTGGGCATAGGTAACCAGTACGAGAACACTATCGTAGAGAATATCCCCTCTGGCGACATGAGCCAGATCATCTTCCGCCACCCCAACACCAATGGCGACGGCGTAGTAGAGGGCAACGACCCGCTCTATCTTGGAATCTTAGACATAACGATCCCCGAGGATTACTGGTACGAGGACGATGTGCCTTTCCGCTCATCACACCTCAAGGTATCTTATACCGTGAAGGGATACGTAAACCCCAACGCAACACCCGAGGCATCGGCATCACGCGCCGGTAGCGGTTATCTGGAGTTGCGCGTAAAGAACCTCTTGCCCCAGACCGATTTCGAGAATCGCGCACATGGCGAGAAGGTAACATACAACCCCGTGCTCAATCTCAATATGGAGAATGGCGATCACGAGGGTTACTTCAACATCATGCGTCACGCGAAGGATGCAGACGCAGAGTTCGAGCTCGTGGACAAGGCATCGGGCGAGGTGGTTCACACCCTGACGCTGGCCGATTTCCTCGCAGAGTTCACTCAGGTAGATGTTACATTGCAGGAAGTACTTATTCCCATCGTTGTGGAATTCAAGAATATAGGTGTAACCGTCACGATCCCCGACTGGATGATCAACGACGTAAAACCCGGTTACGGTAACAATTAAACTTTTGAGCTATGAAGAAGGTTTATTTACTCATTACCGCTATATGCCTCACAGCCCTGACAGTCTGTATCAAGGAGGATGTCGAGCTGACAGAGGCACATGTCAGCATGTCAATCACTACGCTCCTAGACCTGAGCTCGCTTTCTTCAAAAGAGCAGGGCGATGCAATTGCAGATATTAACGTATGGGCATTTGCGTGCGACGCGGATGGCAACGTAACAAATGCCAACGATCCCGCAGTAGCTTGGCGCCGTATCACTACAGCAAATACATATACATCCGTTGACGTTCATTTGCAGTTTACAACTTGCAAGGATAATGTTGATCGCTACTATAAATTGGTTGCGGTAATCAATAAGGAAGCGTTTGGTACTATTTCGGGTATCACTACTTTTGATCGTTCCACGACTTACAATCAGCTTGCGAACGCAACTTTTGTAGCGCCTGAAGGCTTGATGACGATGAACCCTGGCCATGGCCCAGGCTCTACTCCTGGCCAAATGCCGATTTCACATTGGACAATTATTAAGCTGGAGCATGATAACGATAGCGACAATGATAAGAACATAGACACTCATCCTGGCGAGTGTTATAATGTTTCTATGCCCGTGTATCGTGCATTGGCAAAGACACAGCTGCTTGTGGCAAAGAGCGATGCAAATTCAACCGTAACAATCAAGAATGTAACGATTGGAGCAGGCTCAATTGGTACTGACGGTAAGATTATCAGCACCACATACCCCACCGAGGGCGCACTGCTTTCGGCTGCTGAAGGTACAGTAAAAACCGACGGCACAGCGGGCGACTTAACCCCGAACGATACCCCGAAGTGGTATGTTTCATCGGTTAGCACGACCAGCCATTACAATGACGTTGACGCAACAGATAACGAGGTAGATATTTTTGACCCTAGCACAACAAATACTGGGGTAGTTACCGTAGATCTAACCGAGGATGAGCATAAGGCGGCCACGGCAGATGACGATTATACTCTATTCACCCCCATCACCTCGTACTTCCTCTACGAGAACAAGGGCGGCAATGATGGCGAGTGGAACAAGGCTTCAAAGAACGGTGGCTACTATATGGACGTAACCTATAACACAGGCGAGGCAACTGACAAGACCGAGCGCGTATGGCTTCCCGCCGTGGTTCGCAACCACGATATCCAGGTGCGTGCGCTGGTAAATGCCGGCGGCAAGATGACCCTCACGTTCAATGTTCAGCCTTGGACGAATGTTCCGACTAATTGGAACTACACTGACGTGGTTACCATCAACGAAAACGGAAAGCTTGCCTGGACTAGTGGCACGTATGAAAAAATTGAAGACAGTGCCACCGAGGAGAATGTAAAGAAAGTAACGATGAAGAAAACAGGCGATGGCAATTACACAAATCTTCAGTGTACATTCCACATTGATACTCCCACGGATGCTACTTGGTATGCATCATTCATTAGCGGAGATATCAACTCTTTCGAATTTGTTGGCGCAAACTCAGGTTCTGTGGGCAAACCTGCTACATTGACTATTAAGGCGAAAAATTCGACAATTACCTCTTCTCAGATGGCAAACCTGGATATTGTTATCCGTACCGCCGATGGCCGTACTCTCAAATCCAGCGAGCTTACGGATGGTGTAACATATCAATTGGTTCAGAACGAATAATTAACGACGAGATATGAAAAGATATATCACATTTGTTTTGGTGGCGATGTCGCTTGTGGGCTTGGTTGCTTGCTCCAACGATAATGGTATCGCAGCGCCCGATGGCGAGGCTCAGGTGGCATTGCGCTTTGAGAGTAGTTCGATGACTCGCGCTGATGAGGTTGCTGGCAGCGATGCCCTCAACGAGAACCTTATCAAGACCATTGATTGCTACTTCTATTCGGCGAATGCAGACGAATACGATGATGCAGTATGGTATCAGAAATTCACCTTCGGTACCGATGGTGCGGGCATAAACTCTTCAGCTTCGGTAACTGATATCCTGATGCCGTCGGGCGAGATGAACGCAATTTTTGACCAGGGCACCACGGGTAAGATCTACGCTATTGCTAACTATGCAGGCGGCGACGCTTTGCCGACCTCGGGTGAGGGCACTTCTGTTGCGGAGCTCAAGGATATGGTAGTCACCACTGCGTGGCTCGACGACGGAGCGTTCCAGACGCAGCCTTCATTTGTGATGGATAGCGAGATGGTCGAGATCACTAAGTCGGAGGGCAACACCATCTCTGGCACTGTGCCTCTTCTCCGTACTGCTGCCAAGGTTGAGCTTACCATCACGGGTGTGGAGGAGGCTGTTTCTTCAACAACCACAAATGCCGACGGCACACAGACAACCACATGGTATGTTCCTGCTATCCTGGACGCAAGCAACAACCCGACCGGTGTAAATGTCACTATGTACAACGCCCGCACAAAAGCTGGTGTAGGCGGTGATGTGCAGACTTACAGCGAAGACTCAAGCCTCAAGTTGGAGAATTACGGCTTCAGCAAATCAACGGTTGCTGGCGCTCTGTATAAGCAGACTAAACCCTTCTATACCTATCCTCACACCTGGGCGTCCAGTGAGCAGGAGGCATCCTTGTTGCTTGTTGTATATTGGCAGGCGACCAACAAGGAGAGCAAGGATGATAAGGACTTTGACACTGTGGGTGATGCTATTCCTTGCTACTACGAGATTCCTATCGGCTTGGCCGACAATACGGAGATCTTGCGCAACCACATCTACCAGATTGGCATCAATGTAGGTACTTTGGGTAGCTTCGTTAAGGAGGATCCCATGCTGCTCACACCGTCATATATGGTTGTTGATTGGGGCACAGGTAACATCTCTGCCAAAATCAAAGGCCAGCGCTACTTGGTGGTGGATAAGAATATGGTGAGAGTTGATAATGAGGATGTTTGTACTGTAGCATACAATAGTAGTCACGATGTTGCAGCAGAAATCGAGTCTATTGTTTTTTACGATTTGACTGGCAACACCGCTGAAGAGCAAACCATCACAAACTTCACTACTTCTGCAAACGGCAATGAGACAACCTATAGTTTCACATACGGTGGTAGAACCTATACGTTTATTTTGAAGGCTGTAAATGGTGAATTGTCTGTTACTCACGTTTTGCAAAATAATAAGGATCTTGACGATTTCGATTACGTTCCTTACACTATAAATGTAAATATCCATCATAGTGAGGAGGATTACGCTGACACATTTAATACCGATGTTACTTTTGAGCAATATCCTGCAATGTATATTACCGCTTATCAGAACCCTGATTATGATAATGGTACTTCTGTGAATGAAAATAAAGGCTATATGTTTGTAAATGGTTATACTGGTTCTTATACTACTATCAACAATTATAGGGGGGAGTATACATATCCTACAACATACAAGATATTTGGCAGTTCTAACAACTATATTTATGTTCAGTTTTTGGGCTCCGCAAATGGAATGTCGGATGATGCAACCAATAAAAATCCAAATAGTTACTTACTGACATTATCATCTTTCAGTGATAACACTTATGTGATTGGAGACCCGAGAACTCAAGAGGTAGATAATACATTGGTAGATGCAACATTTACCCCCATCAATCAGAGTGGAGCAAGAACAATATGGAGGTCTGCACCAGCATTGGACGGAACAACAAGAACACTTAAACATCCTTATCCTACAAGAGCAACTGAGGATACGAAAAATATGATTGCTCCTCAGATTCGAGTCGCGTCATCATATAGTGTATTAGTTAGCAACTTTGTTACTCAGAAGGAGATCGCAAGACGTAGATGTGCATCATATCAAGAGGCTGGTTATCCCGCTGGTCGTTGGAGACTCCCGACTAAGGCTGAGGCTGAGTATATGGTAAAACTTTCTGCAGAGGGTTTGATTCCTGCGTTGTTCACGAGTGGAAGTCAATATTGGTGTGCGCATGGTTACTTTACTCCATACAACACTGCATCAGGCGACCATGCAGCAGGAGACGTAGTTTATGTAGAAAGTGACACCAACGACGGTGCATCAGTACGTTGCGTGTATGATGTTTGGTATTGGGGAGACGAGAGAATCTCTAATATTTCAACTTTCACCTGGGGTGATATGCCGCGATAATTAATTAAACCTTGTAACAACTTTTCGATTATGAAAAAGATATTATTTGCCTTTTCGATGATCTTTGCGCTGGTCTCTTGCGTGAGCGAGGATCTGCCGCAGACTTCCATACCGCAGGAGGGTGACAAGGTGACACTCACATTTGGTGTGCAGATTCCCGAGGCGGGCGTGGCAACACGTTCGATGGCCGAGCCTGCCATCACATCCCTCAGCCTGCTGGTCTTCGATCAGAACGGTTACCTGGTGGAGACGGCACAAGCTTACGTCGGTGGCAGCACCTCGTGGGAAGACAAGACTACGCCCACAACCCCTACGGCAACGCAGAAATTCACCGTGACCCTGACCAAGACCTCGGCTTATCGTGCTATCCACTTTGTGGCAAATGCCGACGTGAGCGGCCTTGCAGATTTTGGTCACGAGGATGCTCTTATCCCCTCGCTGGTAAGCACAGACGCCGACGATGCCTATTGGCAGCGTATGGAGTTTGCGAATGGTATTGCCAACACTTCAGGCACATACCTCAGCACAGACACCGTTGTTCCCCTGGTGCGTAACTTCGCAAAGGTGACTGTAACAGAGAGCCTCGATAACTTCGTGCTTGAGGGCTTTGTGGTGATGAACACCCGCTCGGAGGGTACCGTAGCAGCCTACAACGCTCGTGAGCGTAAGTTTGCAAAGTTTGTCGATGTCGATGGCAAAACAGCACGCGCATATAGCGCAATGATTGCCGAGTATAATGGCTTTGAGGCAGGCGAGCAGCAGGACTCCAAGCCTGCGGATGCCGCCTTCACAACCGGAGCAAAATATGTTCGCGAGACCGCCGCAGGTGCAACCGATGGCACCAACCCTTATATCATCGTTAAGGGTAAGTGGGTAGCGTCGGGCACACCGACAGGCCAAACCGAATCGAAGTACTACCGTCTGGACTTTGTGAATGCAGGTGGCACATCAGGTTTGGCAGCAATCCTGCGTAACTTCTCTTACAACTTCAACATCACAAGCGTGGAGAAGGCTGGTATGTCGCTTGACGAGGTAATGAACGCCACCGAGGGCGAGAACAACCTCTCATTCCAGGAGGCTACGCAGTCGTTACTCAATATCTCGGACGGTACGGGTCAGCTTTTCGTGAGCGCAACCAACGTAACGCTGGTAAGCGACGAGCCTTATATCCTGATGTATAAGTATGTGCCAAATATCTCTACGGGCACGACAGCCAATGGCTCTGCTTCATACGCTCGCAAGGATGCTTACAACGCAGATCGTAGTGCGTTTGAGTCAACCTATTATGATAGCGCAAAATCAGGCACAGTAGCTTCGCTTATCGCTGCGACTACCGACCCCGCGTTGAAGGCTTACTATCAGGAGTTCTCAGACTACAACTACATCACGTTGCAGCCCCGCGATCCGCAGCCAAACACTTTGGACGATGTGATCGTTATCACGGGTGGCGAGTTGGCACGTGAAGTGCGCTTTACACTGCAGGAGAAAATCGATATGACCGTCGAGGCGTATGATGGCGCAAGCAAAAATAGTGATAAGACGACTGACAACGAGGTTGCGCGCGCAACGGGTGAGAAGGTGTGGGTGGATATCACTATCCCCGCCAACCTTAGCCAGTATATCTTCCCGCTGGAGTTTGAGATCGAGGCTGGTGCGTTGAGTATCTATCCCGATGCTAATCCTAATACCAACGTGACCACCGCCGAACGTAATAATATGCCTGTGCGCACGGGTGCAACAATTGCGATCGATGAGGCAACAGGCACGCTTAAGAGTGGTAATACCTTCCGCTTTGTGCGTACGCTGTCGCTGGCGGAGTATAATGCACTGAAGACGGCGGCAAATGGAGCCGAGACGGTAACCTTCACCTCGCAGTTCCTTACCAACAAGGCTGAAAGTGCATCGCAGGTGTATGTAGCAAATCACTACTTCAATACGGGTTTTGATGGGTTTGTGAATCCGAAGACTACTGCGAACTTTACAAATGTGGCTTTGAACGGTGGTGCATATTATGGTGCAAATCAAACGGTGACGCTCACATTCACGGCTCCTGATAGCACAGGCCCGATTAATGTGAAGTTGGAGAATATTGCAGGCCTTACCCCCACCGGCACAGCAAATGAGGATGGCACCTATACTACAACATATAGTGGAGGTACGCATACCTTGACCTTTACTACTAATAGTTGGGGTGGCTCACGTTCTGTAACGTTCAGTGCTGATACCTCTTCTGTTAAATACAATAGCGCAACGGCATCTGCTACGGTGAATAAGATTCATATTGCAGCTGGGGACCTGAAAGTTTCTGGAATTAAGTATGCATCTGTAAGTGCAGGACCACTGGGTACTGGTTATGCTGAGACGGCAACGGTTACAATTGAGTATAATGGTAGTAACGTGGGTCAATTCTCAGTAAATAGAAATACAACGACTAATAGTGATGCATTTGACCTAACAGTAAATAATTTGTCTGAGAATAATTATCAAACTTTGACTATCAGTTTGAATTATTCTACAAGCTATATTTATAATTCTACCTCTGGTAAAGCTACTACAACAATTGGAAATTTGGTAAATTGTACGCAAACGATTACATTTAACTAACCAATCAGCAATCAAATATTGATCCAAGGGCGTCCCGCGCGGGCGCCCTTGTTCGTTGTCTGAGTCGTGGGTGCGCGATAGTTTATATATATGTCATCACGTGCGAGTGCTGATCGAATATGGAGATTCCCATCGCCACGCATAGCGTGGCGGGGAATGACGTGATAAGAGGTTGAATATAGAGATTCCCATCGTCGGGCTGCGCCCTCCGGGGAATGACGTGTGGGGTTTGGCTGTGCCCTCCGGGGAATGACGTGTGGGGTTTGGCTGTGCCCTCCGGCGAATGACGAGGGTTGTTCGAAATGTACAAATGTGCGATGAGGCATTGGTATTTATCGTGCCGCAGGAGCTTTGTGGTGGGTGAAAATTCTCTATATATAATATAGGTAGTGCCGAAAACGATATTTTTTTAACTTTTTCGCAAAAAAAACTTTCATTTGCTTTTTAATTAGGGAAAGAGTAGTTATATTTGCACTCGATTTTCCGACTTTGGTTTTGCAAAGAGGTAATCACTGTTCTTTGAACGAGCGAAGTAGGGCGGTATTTGCAGAAAAATGCACGGCAGATGTAAAAAATCTCCCGAAAAATTTGCAAATATAAAAAATATCCCTACCTTTGCATCCCGTAACGGTTGAAATGCCGATGTAGCTCAGTTGGCCAGAGCACGTGATTTGTAATCTCGGGGTCGTGGGTTCGAATCCCTCCATCGGCTCCTTGAATGTCAAGGAGAAAGACCAACTGCAAAATATTGGGAAGATACCAGAGTGGCCAAATGGGGCAGACTGTAAATCTGCTGGCGTACGCCTTCGGTGGTTCGAATCCATCTCTTCCCACTACTTGAAACCGATCGGGGTTGCAAACGTCTGATGAGGACACAATGAAGCGCTCTGATGCGGTTTATTTTTGCGGAAGTAGCTCAGTTGATAGAGCATTAGCCTTCCAAGCTAAGGGTCGCGAGTTTGAGCCTCGTCTTCCGCTC
>JAFOXS010000039.1 GCA_017391665.1 Alistipes sp.
GAGAGGCGATACGAAACCGTCCTGTGAAATGTAAACCATGCAGCCAGTCTTGCCCTCAGAGAAGAGCTTGTAAACACCCATACCCAACTCAGAGTAGTAAACCAAGTCGTAAGCGATAGGAGTCTGGCAACGAACCTCGTAACCAATCTCTACTGGGCGTGACTTAACCTTGATACCCAACTCCTTAAGCTTGTTCTCCAAGAGCTCGTTGAAGATGTTAGCCTTAGATACCTTACCGAGCTCGGGGTGACCGTGATCGTCGTATGTGAAGTTGATGCCAGAGTTGCGGATCTCCTCATCAGAGAGAGCGTGGAATACACCCTCAGAGATCATTGCAACACCGTAGTCGATACCCATGATCTTACGCTTGATAATTGAAGAGATAACGAGGTTAACGATCTTCTCGATAGTGATCTCACTCTTGTTGAACATCTCGGGGATAACGATCATAGGATAGTGGCAAGCTGAACCGATACCAAATGCAAGGTGACCAGCCGAACGACCCATAGCAGCTACAACGAACCAGTTAGCTGATGTGCGAGCGTCGTTATATACTGCGCGACCGATAACGGTACCACCCTCCTTAGCTGACTGGTAGCCGAATGTGGGCGAACCTGCGGGCAAGGGGAGGTCGTTGTCGATAGTCTTGGGAACGTGGATGTTAGCGATGGGGTACTGCTTAGCCTCGAGGAACTTAGCGATACGGTTAGCTGTAGAAGCTGTATCGTCACCACCAACGGTTACGAGCAACTTGATGTTGTTGTCCTGGAAGAATGAGAGGTTGAAGTTCTCCTCGAAGTCCTTATCGGTGGGCTTGAAACGGCTCATAGTAAGGTATGAACCACCCTGGTTGAAGATGAAATCAGACTTTACGAAGTCCATATCCTCGAAACGGGGATTGGGGTTGAAAAGACCTGAATAACCATAGTGCAAACCGATTACACGATAACCCTTAGCAAGGAACGTCTTAGCAACGCTACCTACAACAGTGTTCATACCAGGTGCGGGACCGCCACCTGTAAGAATAGCAATAGCCTCTTTCATAGTGTGATATTCTATTTTAAAAATTAATGTTTCGAAAACTTCCACAAAAATAGTAAAAATAAGCGTCAAAATATACCTTTATCTCTCTTTTTTTCGTACTTTTGTTCTATCTATGGCGCAAAAAGGCGTCCGTAGCCGAAAAACTATGAGAAAAAACCTTCTATTTGCCCTCTTCGGCGCAGCCTTGTTGTTTGTTTCGTGTGAGTCAAAACCCCAGGTGGGCATTCAGCTTTACTCCGTGCATCAGGATTCGGGCGATATAGCCTCCACGCTGGAGCGCCTATCGCAGATCGGCTATACAACGGTCGAGACCTTGAATGGCGGTGGCGATCCTAAGTGTTATGGCCTCACGGCCGAAGAGTTTAAGGCTCTGTGCGACAAATCATCTCTTACGATTAGTTCAACCCACGCTGCAATACAGCTTGACCCTACGGCCCAGGCCGCTACGATGGATAAGTGGCGAGCACTGTTTGCATCGCTTCGCACAATGGGTGCTTCGTATTGCGTGATGCCGGGATACTCGTTCGGTCAGACGCTTGAGGAGGTGAAGGCAAGTTGCGACTACTGCAACGAGGTGGGAGCACTGGCCAAGGAGTATGGCCTTATGCTCGGCTACCACAACCACGCCGGCGACTTTGTCGAGGTGGAGGGCGAGTTGCTGCTCGACTATGTGCTGGCACACACCGATGAGGACAAGATGTTCCTGCAGCTCGACGTGCATAATATGGGCGGACATGATCCTATGCACTACCTTACGCACTATCCCGACCGTGTGAAATTGCTGCACCTGAAGGATGATCGCGAGCTGGGTCGCAGCGGCAAGATCGACTTCGGGAAGATTATGAAGCAGTATCGCGCTAATGGCTACAACGAGATATACGTAGAGTATGAGTTGCCGTTCCGCATTGGTGACGACGAGGCCGAGAATGAGCGCAATCTTCTGCAGTTGTGGGCAGGCCTTAAGGAGTGCTACGACTTTGTGGTGGAGCAGGGCTACGCATACTAAATCGGTTTGTTAAGTAAACTTTTTAACACACTAATATCCAATAATTAAAAAACACGTCTATGAAAAAGATTTTCTCTTTTGCTGTCATCGCTTTGGCAGCGCTTGCAATGGTGACGGGTTGTACTCCCGCTCCTAAGCAGATTGGTTTGCAGCTCTACTCTGTAAACCGTGATATGAAGGATGTTGATGCATCACTTGCAAAGGTTGCTGCTGCTGGTTACAACGTTGTTGAGACTCTCCGCAGCCCCGAGTGCTTCGGTTTGCCCGCAGCTGAGTTCAAGGCTTTGTGCGACAAGCACGGCTTGAAGATCGTATCTACTCACCACTCAATCGCTATGAACCCCGAGAACGAGGCTGAGGTTATGAACCAGTGGCGTGCCGTATTCGAGGGTCTGAATGTTATGGGTGCAAAGTATTGCGTTATCCCCAGCTTCAAGCTCGGCGAGACTATCGAGGATCTGAAGGCTGTATGTGACTACTTCAACAAGGTTGGTGCTCTGGCTAAGGAGTACGGTTTGAAGCTCGGTTACCACAACCACGCTTTCGAGTATGAGGTTGTTGACGGCCAGGTTAAGTGGGAGTATATGATCGAGAACACCGATCCCGAGTCAGTATTCTTCCAGATGGATGTATATTGGACAACTCAGGGCGGTAAGAACCCCGTTGACTACCTGAAGAAGTATCCCGAGCGTATCAAGATGCTCCACATCAAGGACGATCTGGTAATCGGCGAGAGCGGCAAGATCGACTTTGAGGCTATCTTCAATCAGTTCTATAAGAACGGTTACTCTGATTTCGTTGTTGAGCAGGAGATGCCCCGCGGTCCTCAGGACGAGGATCCCGCAGCTCGTATCGCACGTATGTGGGAGGGTGTTGCCAAGAGCGCAGCTTACTTGCAGGCAGCTGAGTTCGTTAAGTAATAACTCTTACTTTTCACACGATAGGTTGCTCGGCCCCGAGGGGTCGGGCAACTTTTTTTATGTCCTATTTGGAGCGTATATATAGCGAGAATGTGAAAAAAGAGAGGGGGTGAGATTCATTGTTCGCAAAATTTCTTACCTTTGTATTCGTTGATAAAAAACGCACGTTTATGGATAATCTGCTTGCTTTATACACAAATTTCCTGTGGGTGATGGCCGCAATAGCCGTGGTGGTTTTTGTGGCTTTGCACTTCTTTGAGGCGGGCTATGGCTATCTGTTCGACCGTCGCTACGGGCCTCCAGTGCCAAACAAGGTGGGGTGGGTCGTTATGGAGTCGCCCGTGTTTGTGGCTATGGCGGTGCTGTGGGCGTTGTCCGACAGGCAGTGGGAGGCGGCTCCGCTCGCACTCTTTGCAATGTTTCAGTTGCACTACTTCCAGCGTTCGTTCATTTTCCCTCTGCTGATGCGAGGACGTTCGAAGATGCCACTCGGAATTGTGGCCTTGGGATTTGTCTTTAATACGCTCAATGCTCTGATGCAGGGTGGATGGATATTCTATCTCTCGCCCGAGGGTTACTATGCCGACTGGTTCTCGCGACCCTTTATTTATGTGGGTGCTGCGGTATTCTTTGCCGGTATGTTTATCAATTGGCAGGCCGACTACATCATCCGCCACCTGCGCAAGGAGGGCGATACACGCCACCATATACCCCGTGGCGGTATGTTCCGCTACGTATCGTCGGCCAACTACTTCGGCGAGCTGGTCGAGTGGACGGGCTTTGCTATTGCGTCGTGGTCGTGGGCAGGAGTGGTGTTCGTGCTGTGGACTTTTGCCAATCTGGCGCCCCGCTCGGCATCGTTATACAAACGTTACGAGAAGGAGTTTGGCGAGGAGTTTACCTCATTAAAACGTAAGCGCATCATTCCCTTTATCTATTAGAAAACAACCTTAATAATGAAAGATACAAAAGATTCTATTCTCTTTACGCCCTACAAGATGGGCCCTGTGACGCTGCGCAACCGAACGATTCGTTCGGCGGCGTTTGAGTCTATGGGTAAGGATTTCGGTCCTACTCAGTCGCTGAAGGATTACCACGTGAGCGTGGCTCGCGGTGGCATTGGTATGACCACATTGGCTTACGCCTCGGTCAACCGTAGCGGTATTTCGTTCAACTCGCAGTTGTGGTTGCGCGACGAGATAGTCCCCGCACTGCGTGATATTACCGATGCCGTTCATCGCGAGGGTGCTGCCGTAGGTATTCAGATAGGCCACTGCGGTAATATGACCCATTGGGATACGGCAGGTTGCTTCCCCGTATCGGCGTCGAATGGTTTTAATCTCTACTCGCCAACGTTCCATCGTCGTCTGCGAGCATCGGAGTTGACCGAGATGGCGCGTGACTTCGGTCGTGCCGTGCGTACGGCTCACGAGGCGGGCTTCGATAGTGTGGAGGTGCACGCAGGTCATGGTTATCTCATCTCGCAGTTCCTCTCGCCCTGGACCAACCGTCGTAGAGATGAGTTCGGTGGCTCGCTTGCCAACCGTATGCGCTTTATGAATATGTGTCTGGAGGAGGTTATGACTCAGGCGGCTCGCTGCAACATGGCCGTGCTGGTGAAGCATAATATGGAGGATGGCTTCAAGGGTGGAATCCAGATTCCCGAGTCGATAGAGATTGCCCAGCAGATTGAGCGCTTCGGTGTTCACGGCATCGTGCTCTCATCGGGTTTCGTGTCACGTGCGCCGATGGCTGTGATGCGTGGCCGCATACCCACAAAGACGATGGGTTACTATATGGGCTGGAACGAATGGCTGCAGAAGATTGTGGTGTCGTTGTTTGGTCAGTGGATGATCAAGCAGTACGACTTCGAGGAGTGCTTCTTTCTGGAGAATGCCAAAAAGTTCCGTGCTGCACTGAAGGGCCCGCTGGTGTATGTCGGCGGTCTGGTGTCGCGCGAGGGCATTGAACGAGTGCTGGATGAGGGTTTTGAGATGGTGCAGATGGCACGTGCGCTGATCAACGATCCGGCGTTTGTGAATAAGATGCTCGAGGGCGATATGGCGACCCGTTCGGGTTGCGACCATAAGGACTACTGCATTGCGCGTATGTACTCGGTCGATATGAAGTGTTGTCACCACTGCGATAACTTGCCCAGAGTTATCCGTAAAGAGCTTGGTCTGTAATGCGTCGCGGAGAGGTTTTTCCAGGGTCGAAGACGGCTCTTGTTACGGGTGCATCGCGAGGCATAGGCCGTTGCTATGCGCTGCAGCTGGCGGCATTGGGATATAACGTGCTGATGGTTGCCTCGGGTGAGGAGGAGTTGCTATCTACTGCCGACGAGGTGCGTAGGGCGAGCCACGATGTGTGGGTGCGTACATTGGTTAAGGACTTGGCTACGCCGACGGCTGCCGAGGAGCTCTTTGCCTATACCGAAGCGGAGGGTATAAAGGTCGATGTGCTGGTGAATAATGCCGGTATCTTCTCATTTTGCGATGTGCTCTCGACGCCCGTGGAGCGTATCGAGCGGGTGATTTATCTCCACGATATTACAACTA
>JAFOXS010000215.1 GCA_017391665.1 Alistipes sp.
ACTGCGAGATAACCTCGTAAATATGGGGTGCTGCTGCGCGATACTCTGCTGTGAGCAGTGTGTTGCGTGATGAGAGTGCCAGGCCATCCACATCGCGAATGATGGGACACTCGACGATCTCCACATCAAGTCCCAGCTGCTCAACCATAGCCTTGATTACGGCAATCTGCTGAAAGTCCTTCTCGCCGAAGTATGCCTTCCTTGGCTCTACGATAGAGAACAAGCGGCTAACCACCTGCGCCACACCATTGAAGTGGCCGGGGCGTGTAGCACCCTCCATCACCTTATCTACCTGTCCGAAGTCAAACTCTCGGGTGTCGGGTTCGGGATATATCTCCTCGACCGAGGGCATGAGCACATAATCTGCTCCGGCAGCCTCCAATATGGCGGCATCGGCCTCGGGTGTGCGAGGATAGTTTCTCAAGTCGTTCTTATCATTAAACTGTGTGGGGTTCACAAATACGCTTACCACCACAGTCTTGCACTCGCGGCGAGCCTTCTCTACCAGCGAGCGATGTCCTGCGTGGAGGGCACCCATCGTGGGTACAAAGCCTATGCCCGCTGAGTCGAGCGTGGCCAACTCCTTTTTGAGGTCGCTTACTTTACTGAAAGTTTTCATTAGTCAGTGCTATAAAACTGCGACAAAGTTATATAATTATATCGGAATTAAAAATTTCATGCTGTGATAATAACGCCTCATAACAAAAAAAGTCCCCCACAAGGGAGGACTTTTCTATAATATCGTGCGATATAATATCGATTTTGTTAGTTTAATGTGGGCAGGAAAGACCACTCCTTCGAGTAGTGCAACATCTGCTCGGTGTAGTCGGTCTTGTAGATGAGCTTCACGTCTACAATCTGGCCATCCTTCTCCACGAGTTCGTAGTCGGGATTAACAAAACCGCTGTAAGGCTCCAGACCGAGCTTTGCGTAGCGCTCCAGCACCTCCTTGTGCAGGTCGTAGTCGATCTTCACGGCGTAATCCTCCACCAGCTTGCGGCCAGCCTCGTAGTCGCCCGTTGACTTGATGCGCTGCACCTCCTTCAGAAGCTCACCAAAGAGCGAACGCAGAGCATCGAAATCATTCACTACGATGTATGACTTGCCGTCCTGCTTAACCCACTCAATGACGTTGTTCTCCTTACCCTTCTCATAGCACCACTCGGCGATGAGCTTGCGGTTACGCATGTGCGCCTCCTCGACATCCTTGCCAAGCTCGATGCGTGAGAACTGGGTCATCATACCATTCATGATGTAGTCGGCATACTGCGCCTTTGCTACGTCGAGCGAAGGAATCAAGCCAATCTCCACCATCTTGGGATCGCCCAAATAGTAAAGACCAAAGAGGTCGGCACGAGTCTCCTCAAGTGTTGAGGTGTAGCTCTTCAGCTCGCCACCCTTTACACCCTCGGCCAGCTGGCCAGAGCCGTGGCCCAGACACTCGTGCAGGTCGGTGTGCAAATCGTCCGAGAGCTTGCCATGCTGTGCGATGCGCTCGCGATCCTCGGCGCGGAGCATAAACTCCTCGTTGAAACCGTTGCCCTGCGCAGCCTTGTCGTAGGCGTATGTGATGTTATCAATAGTTACAGACTTTGAACCGTACTCCTTGCGGATCCAGTCGGCGTTGGGCAGGTTGATGCCGATAGGGGTTGAGGGGAAGCAATCGCCACCCAGCATGGCCACGGTGATAACCTTTGCCGATACGCCCTTTACCTCCTTCTTGCGGAATTTGGGATCGATCGGTGCATTATCCTCAAACCACTGTGCATTGGCCGAAAGGATCTGCGTGCGGCGGCAGGCGGTGCTGTCGATGAAGTTTACGGTACCCTCCCACGATGCCTTGCGGCCCAGGGGATCGCCATAATCCTCAATAAATCCGTTTACGAAATCTACGTTCGATTCGTTGTCACCGACCCACAGAATGTTGTAGCGGTCAAACTCGCGCAGATTGCCTGTGCGGTAGTAGTTTACAAGTGCATTGATGATGCTCTTCTGGGGCTCCTCGGCTACCTGCGCAGCCTTCTCCAGCCAGAAGATGATCTGCTCGATAGCTGCAGAGTACATGCCACCCAGCTTCCATACCTTCTCGACGATGTTACCCTGCTCATCCTTCATCAGCTTTGAGTTCAAGCCGTATGAGATGGGTGTGGGGTCGTTGTCGTCACGCATGGCGGTGTAGAAATCATATACCTCCTTCATTGTCACCCCCTCGTAGTAGTTGCAGGCTGATTCGGTGACCATATCCACTCCATCGGTCTGGTTCAGACGCTTAGCGTAGAGCGCGGGGTCGAAGATGATATCCAGAAGCAAAGACTTCTCGATGGGGAGATTCTGCGGATCGACATACTTGCCTACGGCCTCGGCGAACCACTCGCGCGAGAACTCGGGACGGAACTTGTCGTTCGAGTAGTGGTGGTGGATACCGTTTGCAAACCATACCTTCTTCAGATACTTCTCCATTGCAACGAAGTTGGCATCCGTACGGTCGCCGTCATACTTATTATATATAGCCTCCAGCGTGCGGCGCACGGTGAGGTTATACTTGAAGTTCTGGTCGAACAAAATATCACGACCAGCCTTTGTTGCCTGTGCCAGATAGTAGATCAGTGTCTTCTGCTGCAGGGGTAACTTCTCGAAGCCCGGCACCTCGTAGCGCAGAACCTTGATATCGTCAAATTTATCTACAACCCATGGCATAGGCTCCGTAGTTGTGCTCTCGGCCTCGGGCGCTGTGCTGCGGCATGAGCAGAGCGAAGTGAGTGAAAGTGTCATAATCGCAAATGTGAATATTAAGCGGCTCATTTTCATAATTATTTGGTTGAGTATTTTATTTCGTGTCAAAGGTATTCATTTTTTCTCGAAACGATGCAAACTTACTCTATAAAAACGATAAATGCCCGTTGTCGGGCATCTATCATTATTCGTATTTTGCTCCCGTGGCCTCGAACCATGGGTTGTGCAGATCCTTCTTATTGTATGCCAGAGGCTCGCCGTCGGGGTAGGAGATGGTCTTTCCGCCCGCCTCGCTAAGGATCAACTCGCCGGCAGCGGTATCCCACTCGTAGGTGTTGGTGGTGCGGACATAATAGTCGACCGCTCCCTCGGCCAGCAGACAGAACTTATATGAGCTGCCCTGCTCGATGAGCTCAAGGTCAGGGTGTAGCTCGCGCATATGGGCAATACGCTCCAGTGTCTCGGGGGTCTGATGCGAGCGCGATACAGCCATGCGGAAGCCCTCGTGGCGATTGCTCTCCAGAGGCAGACGCTCCAGCATAGCCTCAATCTGCTTGCCTTCGTATTGCGGATTGTCGCAGGGCTCAATGTTGCGTATAAGGTATGCTCCCTTGCCCTTGGCGGCAATATACATCTTCTTAAGGCATGGAACATAAAGCACCGAGCCGACACACTCGCCTTCGGCCAGCAGCGCGATGTTTACTGTGAATTCGTTGTTGCGCTTGATAAACTCAACCGTACCATCAAGCGGATCGACGAGCAGGAACAACTCCCAGTTGCGGCGCTCCTCAAAGAGGATTTCACGTCCCTCCTCGCTCAATACCGGTACGCGTGTCGGGCCGAGATACTCCTTGATGGTGTTGTGAGCCATGCGATCGGCAAGGGTGATGGGGGTGTGGTCGCTCTTGAGCGAGATGTCGTAGTCGTCGTAGTTGTTGTAGATATTCATAATGGCGGCACCGGCCTTCACCGCCGCGTTGAAACATTTGGGTAAGAGGTGCTCGCGTATCTGAGCAACTATGAGTTTCTGATCTTGTGAGGTCATTATTAAGGATTGTTTTATAACATTGTAAATATACACATAATTTACCAAACCATGAATTTTCTCGGCGGAAAAATATTGACAATTTCCTTAAAATGATAGAATATATCCCGCATAGAACAATTCCCCGATTTGGCTGAGTGTGCAACCCAGCGGGCGGCGATCCACAACATTATGATTGTTAATATTATAGATGTTGCGAAAGGCAGGCACTCTGTTGCACTCTTCACTATTAATAACGTGACGATGAGCGTAATAATTGCCATGCCTGGGGAAAATATTTTATCGGTGTACCGCCTGTGATAGAGGATAGGTATGCGGGTCGGGATTATGCTTGATGAGCCGATGCGGCAGACTATGTCAGAGGCAAATCCGCCATGGGTAATGATTGCATTGCGACTAAAGAGCATGGCGGGAGATGATGTGGAGCGCAG
>JAFOXS010000340.1 GCA_017391665.1 Alistipes sp.
GAAGCCAATGTTATGGCGCGAACCACGATAAGTCTTGCCCACGACGGCACGCGCGAGCCAGTAGGTCGAAATCTGCATGCGCGAGAGGCGTATGAGGTAGTTTGCGAGTCCCTTGCCCTGCTCTATCGAGGTGTAACCCAGTACTATATCGCCACGCATGAAGGCCTTGCCCATCATCGAAAGCCACTGCTCCGAGGCGGGTGTGGCATCGGTGGTGGTGATGAGTATATGCTCGTTGCGCGCGGACTTGATACCCACGTTGATGGCCATCTTCACCGAGATGGGGAAACGAGGGTTGTACTGTATCTTTGTTACAATCAGATTGGGCCAGCGCAGGCGCATATTCGATAGCTCCTCGTAGAAGTCGTTGTCGCTACCCACATAGACGATTACCACCTCGAATAAGGCGCCATACTTCTGCTGCATGATAAGGGGCAGGCGCTCGTCGATGTAGGTGTAATCCTCCGAAAAGAGAGGGATTATGACAGATACCGGCGGCTCGGTGTCAAGACGCTTGCGGCGGCGCGAGTTGCGAAAACGTGCCACTCGGCCATAGACGATAAGGTGGTAGTACATCTGCACCGCAAAGAGCAGGATGAGTGCCGCAGCGAGTGCTGTGCCCTGCCAGCCGTAGTGCTGAATGATATAATCGAGGTATTGCATATACGAAACAAGAATCAATAAGAGTTACAAAGGTAGGTAATAGAATTCAAAATGCAAAATTAAGAATTCAAAATTGCGAATAAGTGAGAGCCGGGCGCAATTTTCCTGCGGGAAAAATCTTATTTTTCATAGAAAAATAGTACCTTTGTCTGAATATTTGTTTTTATGAAATTTACACTTCAACATACCGCTCCGGGTTCAAAGGCCCGCGCAGCACTTATCGAGACCGACCACGGTCCCATACAGACCCCCATCTTTATGCCCGTAGGTACGGCGGCAGCAATGAAGGGAATCTTCCATCGTGACGTGAAGGAGGATGCCCGTGCGCAGATTATCCTTGCCAACACCTACCACCTCTACCTGCGTCCGGGTATGGATATCCTGGAGAAGGCGGGTGGCGTGCATCGATTCTCAACGTGGGATGGCCCTATGCTAACAGATAGCGGTGGCTTTCAGGTATTCTCGCTGGCCGACTGCCGCAAACTCAAGGAGGAGGGTTGCCACTTCCGCTCGCATATCGACGGCTCGAAGCATCTGTTCACGCCCGAGAGTGTGATTGACACCGAGCGCACGATTGGTGCCGACATCATGATGGCCTTCGACGAGTGCCCCCCGGGCGATGCACCGAAGGAGTATGCCGCCAAGTCGCTGGCGCTGACCGAGCGCTGGCTCGATCGTTGCTTCAACCGCTACCACCAGACTCAGCCCAAGTGGGGACACTACCAGTCGCTGTTCCCCATCGTGCAGGGTTGCTCATACCCCGATCTTCGTGCCAAGGCAGCCGAGAACGTGCAGCAGTACGATGCCGACGGCTACGCCATAGGTGGTCTGGCTGTGGGTGAGCCTACCGATGTTATGTACTCTATGATAGAGGTCGTGAACGCTGTGCTGCCCGAGCATAAGCCCCGTTACCTGATGGGTGTGGGTACGCCTATAAACATTCTGGAGGCGATTGACCGAGGTGTGGATATGTTCGACTGCGTGATGCCCACGCGCAATGGCCGCAATGGTCAGATCTTCACGAGCGAGGGTACGATCAACCTAAGAAACAAGAAGTGGGAGGATGACTTCTCGCCGCTCGACCCCAATGGTGTAAGCTTCGTGGATAAACTCTACACGAAGGCCTACGTTCACCATCTTGTGGTGTGCAAGGAGATGCTGGCGGCGCAGATCGCCTCGCTGCACAACATAGCCTTCTACCTGTGGCTGGTGGGTGAGGCTCGCAAGCATATTATCGAGGGCGACTTCGCCTCGTGGAAAACGGTTATGGTAGAAAAGTTGAGCCGACGTCTGTAGGATGAGTATGAACCAAAAGATAAAGTTGTCGTGGCCGGGATATAAGATCCTCGACCGATACATACTGCGCAAGTTCCTGGGAACCTACGCCTTCGCCATCGCCA
>JAFOXS010000025.1 GCA_017391665.1 Alistipes sp.
AAGCTCAAGCACGCCGAGAACTTCATCAAGGAGGGTGCCAAGGTCAAGGCTTCGGTATTCTTCCGTGGTCGTTCGATCGTCTTCAAGGAGCAGGGCGAGATTCTTCTTCTTCGCTTCGCTACCGATCTGGAGGAGATCGCCAAGGTGGAGATGATGCCCAAGCTCGATGGTAAGAAGATGAATATGATCCTCGCACCTAAGGGTAAGAAGTAGAGGCTACGAATATGATTATCCGTTTTCGGGGGTTGGCGTGCCGACCTCCGAATCGGATTTTTTGCTTATAGATGAATTTTTCCGATAAAATATTTGCTATCTCAACCCAGGAGGAGTTTTCTCAGCTGGCGCTGGAGGTGTTTCGCTTTCAGGCTCAGAGGTGTGCGCCCTACCGACAATATGTAGAGTTGTTGGGTGTAGATCCGACGTACGTAAGCCGCGTGGAGGATATTCCTTTTCTGCCAATCGAGCTCTTCAAGCTTAGGGATGTATATTGCGGCAATGCAGAGCCCGAGAAGGTCTTTACTTCGAGCAGCACCACGGGTCAAACCCCGTCGCGCCATATGATGCAGAGCCTTGCCCTCTATGAGCAGGCTTTTACCCGTGCCTTCGAGCAGTTTTATGGCAATGCAGAGGGGTGGAGCATCTATGGTCTGTTGCCCAATTATCTGCAACGCGAAGGCTCGTCGCTTGTCTATATGGTCGATAGACTTATAGCACGCTGTGGCTCGGGAGGATTTTATCTTGATGAGTACGAAAAACTCCTTTCTGATATGGCCGCCGATCCTAAGCCGAAAATCTTGCTCGGCGTAAGCTATGCCCTGTGGGATCTGGCTGAGCAGTATGCCCCCAAATTGGAAAATACCGTCGTCATGGAGACTGGCGGCATGAAGGGTCGCCGCGAGGAGTTGCCCAAGGCGGAGTTTCATAAGATTCTCACCTCGGCCTTTGGCGTGGAGAAGATTCACTCGGAGTATGGCATGGCCGAACTCACGTCGCAGGCCTACTCATCGGGCGATGGAGTCTTCAATGCGCCGCAGTGGATGCGAGTTTTGGCGCGTGATGTGAATAACCCGCTGAAGGTGTTGCCTCAGGGTAGCCGCGGCGCGCTGAATATTATCGATCTGGCCAATCTCTCGTCGTGTGCCTTCATTGCTACGCAGGATGTGGGGCGAACCTATGAGGATGGAGCGTTTATGGTTGAGGGTCGTCTGTCGGGTGCCGAAGTCAGAGGATGTAATCTGTTAGTGCAGTGATGATTATGAAGAGAGTAGCATTTGTTCCCATACGTCTTAACAGCCAGCGCGTCGAGGGTAAGAACCTGCGCGAGTTGGGTGGTCGTTCGCTGATGACCTACCTGCTGGAGACGCTCACGCGCGTGGAAAATATAGATGAGGTATATGTTTATTGCAGCAATCCTGCCGTAAAACCGTACCTGCCCGAGGGTGTGCGTTTTCTGCAGCGTGATGAGCGTTTAGATCAGAATACCACACTTGGCGCAGAGATTTACGATGCCTTTACGCGTGAGGTTGAGGCCGATATATATATCCTGGCGCACGCCACCTCGCCCTTCATTCGTCCTGCAACCATTGCCAATGCTGTGGCTCAGGTTGAGGGTGGCGAGTACGACTCTGCCTTTAGCGCCGAGCGAGTGCAGACCTTTGCGTGGTGGCAGGGCAAGCCGCTGAACTATACGTTTGAGCGTGTTCCTCGTACTCAGGATCTTGAGCCCGTATATGTTGAGACCTCGGCTTTCTTTGTCTTTCGTGAGGATGTGTGGCGCGAGAAGCACCGCCGCATAGGCGAGCGGGCATATATGGCCGTCACGGACCGCATCGAAAGTATGGATATTGATAATCCCGATGATTTTCTCCTGGCGGAGGCTATTGTTGCGGCTGGATTGAATAAGTAAAAGTTGCCTAACAAGGCTATTTCGGCATCTGGCTTGCCCTCGAAATGCTCATTTACACCTCGGTAAACTATTGCTTCTCGGGCTTCGCAAGCCTAAAAAATACTCTTGTTATACAATTTTTGTAATAAAATAAGGTTGCCCCGAAAGGACAACCTTTTGTTTTATTTAGAGGTATATACCACCTTCTTTGTCTCAAAAAACTCCTCTTCGAAGAAATCGGCAATCTGATACTCTGTCCATTTCATCCTTGTGGCGGAGAGCTCCTCGGTCAGGTCACCGCCCTTGAGGTAGAGTATTCCGTTAGGCAGTGTGCCTCGTTGTCCACGCTCGATCTTTGACCATATCCACTTCACAAATTGCGGCATCTCGGTCACGGCACGCGAAATGACATAGTCGAACTTTTCGGGTATCTGCTCTACGCGCGTGTGGCGCGCGTCTATATTGGTAATGCCTGCACCCTCGCACACACCCTTCACTACGGTAATCTTCTTTCCGATAGAGTCGGCCGAGATGAACTGCACCTCGGGGAACATTATAGCCAGCGGCACACTCGGGAATCCACCACCGCAGCCTACATCCAGCACCTTTGCACCCGCATCAAACTGGCAAACCTTCGCTATGGCGAGCGAGTGCAGCACGTGACGCAGATACAACTGCTCGAAGTCCTTGCGTGATACAACATTTATCTTCGCATTCCAGTCGGCATAGAGGTCGTACAAAGCGCGGAACTGCTCCTTCTGATGCTCCGAGAGCGTGGGGAAATATTTTTCTATAATTGCAATCATAGTCTCGTTTATTTACGTTTTTCGGCTGTCGATAGCAGACCGCAGGCGGCCTTGATATCCTCTCCGCGCGAAGCACGGATGGTGGTCTGTATTCCTTTGGCAGTGAGCGTGTCACGGAAGGCTATCATCTTCTCCTGCGAAGGCGAGTAGTAGGGTGAGTCGGGTATGCGGTGGAAACGGATAAGGTTCATACGACACTTTATACCATCCAGCAGTCGGCACAACTCCTTGATATGTGCGGGCGAATCGTTCAGCCCCTCCATAACGATATACTCGAACGATACGCGGCGCTGACCCGTAAAGTCGTAACGGCGCAGAATGTCGCACACCTCACGGATGGGGTAGGCATTCTCGATGGGCATAATCTCCTTGCGCTCATCGTGGAACGGGTTGTGTAGGCTCACGGCCAGATGCACTTTCGACTCCGTGAGGAATCGCTCCAGCTCGCGCGCTACGCCAGCGGTCGAGAGTGTTACTCGTGTGGGTGACCATGCCATTCCCCACGATGCGGTTATTATCTGCAACGCCCGAAGGACATTATCTATATTATCCAGCGGCTCGCCCATACCCATGAATACCAGGTTGGTCAGGCGCTCACTTTCGGGTATGGAGATAATCTGGTTGATGATCTCATTGGTTGAGAGCGAGTGCTGCAAGCCTTGTCGTGCAGTGGCGCAGAAACGGCATCCCATACGGCATCCCGCCTGTGACGATACGCACAGCGTAGCTCGGTCGCCATCGGGGATGTATGCTGATTCGATATACTCGCCCTGCGATGTGCGGAAGAGATATTTCTTTGTGCCATCGGAAGATACACTCTCCTTGAGCGGCGATGACAAACCTAAATCATAATGCTCCTTGAGCAGTTGTCGTGTGGCCTTCGACTGATCGGTCATCTGGTCGATGTCGCTTACGCGACGCACGTATAGCCAGCGCGCAATCTGCTTGGCAGCAAAGCGTGGCAACGAGTGTTGCTGGCAGAGCGACTCCAACTGCTCGAGGGTTAGGCCATAGAGGTTATTTTTCGTTTTTTCTGACATGATAAATCTTGCTTCGACAACAAAAGTAAAAAAAAATTGAATATTTTTCTTCGCAACTCATTATTTTTTGAAATATTATCATTATATTTGCCCAAAGAACCGCGCATATATGACTTAAGAGCGGTGCGTTGTCGTCGGCATAATGGTGCAAATGGCGGCGGGGCGTTGTTGGTAAGTGGCTGTGCGTTAGGGAGTTGATTGATTGACTCCCGTAGCCTAAAACGAAGAAACAATTAAATTGAAAAATAAAAATTAACATTATGCAAATTAAAAAATCACCTAAGGCAGACCTTCAGAACCAGAAAGGTTTGTTCCTTGAGATCGGCTTGATTATTTCTTTGTTGATTACTATCGGTGCATTCCTCTATGCTCCGAAGGAGTATCGTATCGAGCAGGTCGATTTGAATTATGGTCCCATCGAGGAGGAGATTACCGAGATTACTCGTAACGAGCAGAAGCCACCTGAGGCTCCCAAGAAGGTTGAGATCAAGGTCTTCAACGATATCCTTGACATCGTGACCAACGACTCTAAGATCACTACTGAGGTTATGACCTTCGATGAGTTCGAGGAGGGTATGGAGATCGAGACTACAGTTGTTGAGGTAGAGGAGGAGGAGATCGAGGAGGATCAGCCCTTCATCAAGGTAGAGAAGATGCCTACATTCCGTGGTGGTGACCTTAACCAGTTCCGTAACTGGGTTCAGGGCCGTCTTCGTTACCCCCAGATCGCTCAGGAGAACGGTATCTCTGGTCGTGTAGTTGTATCATTCGTGGTTGAGCGCGACGGTCAGGTATCAAACATCCAGGTACTTCAGGCACCCGATAAGTCTTTGGCTGACGAGGCTACTCGCGTAGTAGGCAACTCACCCAAGTGGGAGCCCGGTATGCAGAGCAACAAGCCCGTACGTGTAAAGTACACTTTGCCCGTTGTATTCCAGATTCAGAACAACTAATATTTAGTATCTAATATAAGGTATCCCGCGACTATCTTGTTTCGGGATGCTTTTTTTTATCCCCAAAGGATGGCAAAAAATAAGGAGAATAATATTCAGGCCGAGGAGCCGCAGGATTTGCGCGAGCGTGCTGTCGTTGTAGCCGTTATTCGTGATGGTCAGCCTATCGAGCAGGCCGAGGAGTTCCTCGGAGAGTTGGAGTTCCTGGCCGAGACTGCCGATATCGTCACAGTGCGTCGCTTTACACAGCGCCTGCCTCAGCCCTCGTCACGTATCTACGTGGGTCCTGGTAAGCTGGATGAGATTGCTGCCTATTGCGCCGAGAACGAGATCGACGTTGTGATCTTCGACGACGAACTCTCACCCTCGCAGACCCGCAACATCGAGAAGGTGATGCCTTGCCGCATACTGGATCGTACGCGTTTGATTCTCGACATCTTCATGTCGCGTGCCCGCACGGCATATGCCAAGACTCAGGTTCAGCTGGCGCAGTATGAGTATATGTTGCCTCGTCTGGCAGGTATGTGGACCCACCTTGAGCGTCAGCGAGGAGGTACGGGTACACGTGGTGGTGCCGGTGAGCGTGAGATCGAGACCGACCGCCGTATCGTGCGTAACCGCATCTCAAAACTCAAGGAGGAGCTCTCGAAGATCGACCGTCAGATGGCTGTGCAGCGCTCAAATCGTGGTTCGATGGTGCGTGTGGCGCTGGTGGGATATACCAACGTGGGTAAATCCACGCTCATGAATCTTGTGTCGAAGAGCGAGGTATTTGCTGAGAATAAACTCTTCGCTACGCTCGATACCACCGTGCGCAAGGTTGTCTTTGACAATCTGCCATTCCTGCTCTCGGATACCGTTGGATTCATTCGTAAACTCCCAACGGAGCTTATCGAGTCGTTCAAGTCAACGCTTGACGAGGTGCGCGAGGCCGACCTTTTGATCCATGTGGTTGATATTTCTCACCCCAACTTCGAGGAGCAGATTGCTGTCGTGAAGCAGACCCTGCAGGATATCGGTGCTGGCGACAAGCCGGTCTATCTGGTCTTCAATAAGATCGATGCCTATACATATGAGAAGAAGGACGAGGATGACCTGACCCCCGCAACGCGTAAGAATCTCTCACTCGAGGATCTGAAGAAGAGCTGGATTGCCAAGGCCAATACCCCTTGTATCTTTATCTCGGCTGTGGAGAAGTTAAATATCGAAAAGTTGCGTTCGGATCTCTACGGCATGGTTCGTGAGATACATGCAGGTCGATATCCGTTCAACAATTTCCTATATTAATAAATTGAAACCCCTTCGGCTATGATTCATATTTTAAGTAAAGGAAACTCCATTTTCAACAAGTTCATTGCCCAGATCCGCGACCGCGAGGTGCAGCGCGATTCGATGCGTTTTCGCCGTAATATGGAGCGTATTGGCGAGGTGATGAGTTATGAGATTTCGCGTTCGCTCAACTATAAGACCCACGTTGTCGAGACTCCGCTGGGCGAGGCCTCTATTGAGATGATCAGCGATAAGATCGTGCTGGCAACTATTCTCCGAGCTGGTCTGCCGCTGCATCAGGGTTTTCTCAACTACTTCGATGATGCCGAGAGCGCATTCGTGTCGGCCTATCGTAAGAGCTCGAAGGATGGATCGTTCAAGGTCAAGGTGGAGTATATCTCTTCGTGCAACCTTGAGGGCAAGACTCTAATTCTGGTTGATCCTATGCTGGCTACGGGCACTTCGCTCGTGCTGGCGTATGAAGCCTTAATTGCCAAGGGTGGCGAGCCTGAGCATACTCACATTGCTTCGGTTATTGCCAGTGAGCAGGGTGTGGATTATGTGACGCGTCATCTGCCTTCACGCACAACGACGCTGTGGCTCGGTGCGGTGGATGCCGAACTCACCTCACGCTCATATATTGTTCCAGGTATTGGTGACGCGGGCGATCTGGCTTTTGGTGAGAAATAACAAAACAGTTGGGTTATGAAGAGAATATTCTTACTCTCGTTGTTGCTCCTCATTACGGGAGTGGGTGAAGTTGCGGCACGGCCAAAGGCTAAGTGGGAGCGCCGCATAGAACGCTCTAAGGAGCAGGATAAGTGGGAGATGGACCGCATCTGGCGCAGGCGT
>JAFOXS010000158.1 GCA_017391665.1 Alistipes sp.
AGTATGGTCCTCTGGAGTGGTTGTGGCGCTCGGCTACTTATCTTAAGTGGCAACCCTTCAAGAAGTAATTTCGCTCATAATATTATAATACCGTCGTCTGCCCGTATGCGTTTCGGGCAGACTTTTTTATGCCTATGCAGTTAAAATTTGGCGTAGAAGAAAAAAAAGTGTAATTTTGAGGATATATTTGCTATAACTCAAAATTAACACATAACTATCATGAAGAAATTCAACCTTTTAACAATTCTCTGCGCTATCCTCCTCGCAGGTGTAATGCAGAGTTGCAATCAGACACCTGTCATCGAGGGTGAGAACTACTCGTTCCAAGATGGCATGATTGTATTCGACGAGCCCGCACGCGTAGAGGGTCAGCAGTCGATGTTGGGATTTGCCGCAGAGCCTATCCCCGTAGTACGAGTAGGTTTCATCGGTTTGGGTATGCGTGGCCCGGGTGCGGTAAACCGCTTCACACACCTCGAAGGTGTTGAGATTAAGGGTCTTTGCGACTTGGAGCAGAGCAATGTGGATAAGTGCCAAGCAATTCTCGCGCAGGCTAACCTGCCCAAGGCAGAGGGTTATGTTGGTCCCGAGGCTTATAAGGAGCTTTGTGAGCGCAACGACATCGATCTTATCTACATCGCAACTGACTGGGTACACCACGTGCCTATCGCCGTTTATGCTATGGAGCATGGCAAGCACGTAGCCGTAGAGGTTCCTGCCGCTACATCGGTAGAGGAGTGCTGGCAGTTGGTTGATACATCTGAGCGCACACGTCGCCACTGTATGATGTTGGAGAACTGCGTTTACGACTTCTTCGAGCTTACATCTTTGAACATGGCACAGCAGGGCTTGTTTGGTGAGATTCTCCATGCCGAGGGTGCATATATCCACAACTTGTCAGACTACTGGAATGACTACTATGGCAACTGGCGTCTTGATTTCAACCAGAAGCACCGTGGCGATGTGTATGCAACACACGGCTTCGGTCCCGTATGTCAGGCATTGAATATCCACCGTGGTAACCGCTTGAACTACCTGGTCTGCATGGACACAAAGTCAGTGAATGGTCTGGAGTGGGCACAGAAGAAGATGGGCTCTACCGAGTTTGCTAATGGCGACCACACCAACACCTTGATCAAGACCGAGTTGGGTCAGACCATCGAGTTGCAGCACAACGTATATACTCCGCGTCCATACAATCGTCTCTACCAGCTCACTGGTACGAAGGGCTTCGCCAATAAGTATCCTATCACTGGCTTTACATTTATGCCTGGCCAGGTACCCGATGAGGTACTCCCCGAGGGCGCAACGATCAATCCCCACGGCTTCGTATCTGACGAGGTGAAGGAGGCTGTGATGGCTGCCTACAAGCACCCCATCCACCAGGAGATTGAGGAGAAGGCAAAGACCGTAGGTGGTCACGGCGGCATGGACTTCGTGATGGACTATCGTTTGGTTTACTGTCTGCACAATGGTCTTCCTCTGGATCAGGATGTATATGATGCAGCCGAGTGGTCATGCATCGGCGAGTTGTCAGCAACATCGGCTAAGCACAACAGTATGCCCGTAGCAGTGCCCGACTTTACACGTGGCGACTGGAATAAGTTGCAGGGTGTGAAGTTCCACACAAAATAATTTCTAACGCTACAATAGACGTAAGGTCTGCACTCACAAGGGGTGCAGACCTTTTTATTTGGGTGGCGGCATAGGAAACGACAACACGTTGGCATCAAGTGATCCTTCAGCGGGATAGGGCGAAAATGGTGATGCCTGCCCAGTAGAAATGGTTATGCCCCACACCGTAACCGAGCGGCGTGAGACATCCCAAAACGGAATCTTGTAATCCCAGTGAATAGGAGCATAATGCGGCTGGTGCTGCGGAAAAGAATCTATACCGTCATGCGAAGGTGACAACAGCACTTGCCAGCGAAGCCGTAGCGTATCGAGAAGCATATCGCGTCGTGATGGCAACGATGGCAGGGAATCAATCTCATACCACAAAGTGTCGCCACTGAGCCATCGTCGTGGTTGCTGCGCAGTAACCGACATGGTCAAATAACGAGAAAATAAAACCGCACAAATGGCGGCAAGGAACAACAAAGAAAGAATAATATATTTTCCCTTCACGATCTAAAACACCTCTTGCAAAATCCTGATCGATTGCACGGAGTTGATAGTATCGAGATGATAGGAGTAGTAGGACAACAACGCCGCCAGGAAATCCACTCTCTGGTGGCGGTTAAGACCTATCTCTCCCAAATATCGCACATCGCACTCCAGCATATCGCGGAGGATGAGGGCATTCTCCTGAGAGATACGATATTCGCGAGGGGGACATTCAGTGGTATACAACCCTTCGGCGAGATTGAACCACGCTTTAGGCTGATACTCATTACCGGGCGAAAAACCCAGAAAACGGCACAGATTTGACAGGAACCACAGGTGGAAATTAGCCACACCCTCAGTTGCTGCATCCAGCGCCTCGACCGAGCCCCACACAAAATCGAATAACATCTCATTTGCCTCACTCTCCTTTACCAGACGGTGCAAAACCTCTGCCATAAAGAGGGCTATGGTCGATTTTTTTATATCAAAGGGGATTGTTTGCAGGACAATACCAGACTGCACCGCGCCAAAGCGGTGCATCTGCATCTTCGAGGACTCCAGACCCTCGAACTCAAGGGCAAACATAGGCTGGAACAAGGCCATCTTCTGCCCTGCACGACGTGAACCCACACCCTGCACCATGTAACTCTGACGGCCATGTGACGATGTAAGCATATGCACGACAACGCCCCGATCACCATATTTCAAGGTGCCCAGAACCACGCCGCGCGCAGTATAACGCTTCATCGCCTGCGTTGCCATACTACTCGGGATCTTGCCAGTCGCCGTTGGCCTTGATAAGTGCTATCAGATGATCGATAGCATCCTCCTGCGGGATGTTGCGCTCTACAATCTCACGACCCTTATAGAGTGTGATGCGTCCCGCAGCAGCTCCTACATATCCATAGTCGGCATCAGCCATCTCGCCAGGACCATTGACGATGCAACCCATGATACCGATCTTAAGATTCTTTAGATGTGATGTGCGGCTCTTGATATCGGCCAGAGTCTTCTCAATATCGTACAGAGTGCGACCACAACTCGGGCAAGCGATATACTCCGTATGTGAGAAACGCACACGCGCAGCCTGCAGGATCATAAGTTCGATGTCACGTACCTGTGCCTGATCGAGCTGCGGAGCATCTACCCAGATACCATCGGCCAGACCATCAAGGAACAATACTCCCAGATCGGCTGCTGCCTTTAAGGCAACCGACTCGGCATCGGCATCATCATAACGTCGCTTAACCACAACAGGCTCACGATCATCCATATTCAATATCGCAACACGCAGTTCGGCTGTAGGATTATTGCTTACGGACTCCACGATGCGGAACTGCTCCGTAATCTCATCATGCACAACGGGTGTCATCACATCCGAGCGGCGCACATACTCCGTAGCATGATAACGCTCCGGATGATTAACCATGAAGACGCCCTCTCGCTGCTTATAATAATCGACCAACATCTGCGCTACGGGCACCTCATTCTCGGGAGCCTCGGTAAGCGAAACACGAATCGTATCACCAATACCGTCGGCAAGCAACGCACCAATACCCACAGCACTCTTGATGCGGCCCTCGATGCCATTACCGGCCTCGGTTACACCCAGATGCACAGGATAGGTCATACCTTCGCGCTCCATAGCCTCCACGAGCAGACGGTAGGCATGCACCATTACGCGGGTATTGCTCGACTTCATCGATACAACAACCTGATCGAAAGACTCCTTGCGACACACGCGCAAAAACTCCATGGCCGAGACAACCATACCCTCGGGTGTATCGCCCCACTCATCGAATATGCGTTTTGCCAGCGAACCATGATTTACGCCTATACGCAAAGCGACACCCCGCTCGCGGCACTGCGCGATGAGAGCCTCCAACTCGCCGTTCGAGGTGCGGTAGTTGCCCGGATTGATACGAACCTTATCCACATAACGCGCTGCGATAGATGCCACCTCGGGTACAAAATGAATATCAGCTACGGTAGCAGTCTGGTAGCCATCAAGGCGCAACTGCGCAACGATATTCTCCAGATTCTCACCCTCCTTACGACCCTGCGCCGTAAGACGGACAATGCCAGCTCCGGCATCGGCGATGCGCTCAACCTGCGCTACGCTAAGTTCCGTATTGGCTGTCGGAGTATTGGTCATCGACTGCACAGCAATGGGATGCTCCGAACCGATTCGCACATTACCAATGCGTACCTCATGCGCTCTGCGACGTGTATATTTTGTAAGATCCATATCTTTAGAATTATGCTATTAACATTTACCTGTCATTATATCCAGAATCAGCGTATCAGTGTTATTCATTCCCTCGCGACCAATCGTTGTGAGGTTTTGAATCGAGCGATCGACATCCTCGTCAATGATACCCTCCAGCTTCGACACACAACGGTGCTCCATAGCCATCATAGCCGACAAAACGGCTGTCGAAACACCACTTGCCAGCTTGAGTGCACAGCTCGGCTTGGCACCGTCACATATCATACCCGTAAGGTTGGCAATCATATTCTTCACGGCCATTGCCACCTCATCGTATCCACCGCCCATGAGATATGTAATACCGCAACTTGAACCAGCCGCCGCAACAACGCAACCACACAAGGCTGACAGACGACCCAGACTCTGCTTAATATATATGACAGTCAGATGGCTGAGCGTAAGCGCACGGATCATCTGCTCATTTGTAGCACCGCACTCCTCGCCATAAACCACTACGGGCAAAGTAGCTGTAATACCCTGATTACCACTACCAGAATTACTCATTACGGGCACCATGGCGCCACCCATACGGGCATCACATGCAGAAGCCGTATAAGACAATATGCGAGTAAAGATGCTATCACCCAAAACCTGTAACTCGCGACTGCCACGCAAAGTCTTACCCAGCGAGTGACCGAAATCTGCACCAAACGCACTCTCGGCAGCTGCCTTATTTAGGCGCTTTGACTCAAGGATAAACTCAATCTCCTCCAGCGGAGCGGTCATGGCAAAATCATACACCTTACGCAGTGAGAGAGCTACGTCTTCGCTCTGCTCTGCCTGCTCGCCCACGGCACGATTATCCAGTGTCACCTGCCCATCCTGCTCAAGATAAACAAACGTAGTATGGCCTCCGGCAATAATAGCCTTGGCTGAATGATCAGCTGCCGACGCTTTAACCTCGATATAGAGTTTCTCTTCGATACCCTCCTTTACATCTATCGAAATGCGCTTCTCGTCGATATACGCACGACCGTCGGCCACAGCCTTCTCGTCGGCATCCTTC
>JAFOXS010000125.1 GCA_017391665.1 Alistipes sp.
AATCGTTGATTATCAGCATGATGAATTTGTGAGTATTTTCCGTGTCATTGCAAAAATGCGAGTTGTACCGATTAAAAGGCTAAAACGCTTTCAATCAATAGTGTAAATGTGTTGCATCGGAAAGTAAATCCCTGCAGGAAAGCAATCGCATTCGTAACTTTGTCATCCGTTTAATATTTGCGCAGATTCTGGGGAAGGGTGGTGCATCTGCTGAAATAATCATTTTTATCTTTTTTGCTGCTGAAAATTTGCAAAACAAAATATATCGACTATCTTTGTATCGCGAGCCGATATATCGGCAAGCAATATATCATATGAAAACTAACTCAGCAGCTTTAACGGAGGCTATCTACTACATTCTTCTGGCCCTGCAGGAGCCCATACATGGCTACGGCATAATGCAGAAGACCTCATCAATGAGCAACGGCAGGTTGATACTCTCTGCCGGCACATTGTATGGCGCCATATCCAATCTACTGGAGAAAGGTTGGATCACACCATGCGGAGAGTCAACCGAGGGTGATGGCAGAAGAAAAATGTATCAGATAACAGATCTTGGGCAGGAGGTACTGCAGGCGGAATACAACCGTCTGAAGGAACTTGTAGAGAACGGAACGAACAACATCAAAAATGTGCAAAAATGAAAACAAGCAGAATTGTAATCAACTGGTTCGTCGACTTTGACAAGGAGGAGAAGTGGATTAACGAGATGTCAGGCAAGGGCTGGGAATTCTGGCACACCAACGGAGTAATATACCGATTCAAGCGCTGCGAACCAGCGAATTTTGTCTACCAGATCGACTTCGACGAGCAAAAGCCCCGAAACGGAATTGGCGATTACGTCGTATTCCGCACGCAGTGCGGCGATGAGTTTGTACATCAGTGGAAGCGCAAGATCTACTGGAAGCGAGAGGCTGCTTCAGGTCCATTCGAGGCCGAGAATAACGTAGCAGCCAAACTGCGACTCACAAACAAGGCATTCAACCACCACCTCAATAGTTTCATAGGGCTTACTCTGATAGCTGCATTTGCATTTATAGTGCTCGTGCCCATGGGGCGACACCTGCCCGAGAGCGTATTCTCGACATGGCTGACCGAATTTGGCACGGGACTAACGTATGGCATTCTGCTTGCCGAGCTGCTTATTCTGCTGCCAATATTGAGAAAACTGCAACAAAAGATGAAAGAGTTGATAGGACAGATATTCTAATTCCTTAAGCGGAGCACCAGGTGTGCTCCGCTGCTGTTTTATACCGTTTTGTGCCATTGCAAACTATTATAGTTGTTTTATTGGGGACAATAGTATATATTTGTAAAACGATTCACCAAAACTAACTCTATACATCATTTTATGAAGACATTAAAATCTATCCTCGCTGCCGTGGCGCTGACCGTGGCTGCGACAGCAAGTGCTCAGACACTTAAGATGGAGCCTCAGGTTGTAGGTGTAACCACCTATGAGGCCTCAACAGCAATCAACCTTGTAGTTGTAAAGCCCGAGATCAAGCTTGACAACATTGACCCTGCGGTGCTTGCAGTAAACACCAACGGTATCGACCGCAACGTAATGTCGGTATACCCCTCTGACTCGCGTGGTGCATTCAACCCCGCAGGCGAGTACCTCGCACTCGGTCTTGAGAAGGCTTCAGGCCGTGGTCTGGGTCTTTCGAAGGGTGCTGGCGTATGGAAGGAGGAGTACAGCGTAAAGGTTGCTTTGAAGCCCGGCAAGACTATCAAAGTGGGCAAGCAGAAGTTTACAGCTATCGAGTGCTCAACAGACAAGGCTCTGAAGGATTTCGTATCGGAGGCCGACTACTTCAACAAGGGCACATTCACAGGCAAGTCAACAGGCCGTCCTGGTGACGAGACTCTGACCTATGCATCTTACGAGCCCTGGTCACTCAAGGGCGACGGCGTAGCCAATCCTTTGGTAATCTGGTTGCACGGTGGTGGCGAAGGTGGTGTTGATGTATCAATCACACTGCTTGGCAACGAGGTTGTATCGCTCATCCGTCCCGAGATCCAGTCACATTTCACCACTGAGGGTGGCGCCAATGGTGCTTACGTTCTCTCTATCCAGTGCCCCACAATGTGGATGGGTACATCAAAGGGCTTCGGTCACGGCGAGTATCCTTCGCTCTATGCTGACGTATTGAAGTCTTGCATCGACGAGTTCGTGGCTCAGCATCCCGACGTGGATCCCAACCGTATCTATCTGGGCGGTTGCTCAAACGGTGGTTATATGACCATGCATATGTTGATCCGCAATCCTCGTTTCTTTGCAGCGGCATACCCCACTTGCGAGGCATACCTTGACGCAAACATTTCGGACAACGAGATCAAGTATCTTGCCGAGGAGAACATCTGGTTCGTACAGTCTTACGACGACACTACAGTAGATCCTAAGACTCACTGCATCCCCACATTCCAGCGTCTGGTTAAGGCTGGTGCCAAGAACGTATGGATGTCAATGTTCGAGAACGTACAGGGTGTTGACAACCCCGGTCAGCGTCTGATGGGTCACTTCTCATGGTGCTGCCTGTTCAACGACGTGGTAACACACTCACAGGAGCAGAACGACAACGTGAAGCCCACAAACAATGGTGGTGGTACCGTTGCTCCTCAGGGCCATGCAAACATCTTTGAGTGGATGAACGCTCAGGTTCTCAAGGCTCCCGAGGTTGCTCCCCAGCAGAGAAGATAAAATCATCTCAATGAGCAAATAAAAAAGGCTACCGTCATCGCGATGACGGTAGCCTTTTTTTCATTATCCAGTTACATCAATTATTTGATGCCCAGTTTTGCTTTGGTAGCCTTGGGGATATACTTGCAAAATAGAATCCATAAAAAATATTTTCACTGACGGGATATATCATTTTTTTTTTGTAAATTGCGTTACTTTATTACAAAGTATTCTACCCAATACAACAACACATACACAATGAAAGTATTACTCCTAAACGGAAGTCCCCACAAGCAGGGCAACACCGCCATAGCACTTACAGAGGTGGCTCGACAATTAGCCACAGAGGGCATAGATAGCGAAATCGTATGGATAGGCAACAAACCCGTCAGAGGTTGCACGGCGTGCCGACAGTGCCTTACAAAGGGCTTGGGACGTTGTATCTTCGATGACGACATCTGCAATAGCATATCTGCCAAGTTCAAGGATGTGGATGCTATCATCATCGGCTCGCCCGTATATTACGGCCAACCTAACGGGGCTCTGCTCGCTATCGTACAGCGAGCCTTCTACTCCAATAGTGCCAACATCGCAGGCAAGCCTGCCGCCGCCATTGCAGTATGTCGTCGTGGTGGTGCTACGGCTACCTTCGAGGCTCTGAATATGCCATTCCAAATGCTTAATATGCCCATTGTGACCTCCCAATATTGGAACATAGTCTATGGTCATAGCGTAGGTCAGGCGTCGCTTGACATTGAGGGAATGCAGACAATGCGTACCCTTGCCCGTAATATGGCTTGGCTGCTCAAGTGCACCAACGGCAAGCCAGCACCCGGACGTGCAGCAGAGGAGCCGTGGGAGTGTATGAATTTTATTAGATAAAGAAAAATGCAGATTCTAATCATAGGCCCGGGTGCGGGTGATTCGTTCTATTGTGGCAACTGCTTTCGCGACTCGTTGCAGACCTCGGCATTGGAGAAGGTTCTTGCTGACAAGGCCCTCTACGACAGTCTGCGCGAGAAGGCCAAAGCGATGGCCCGAGATAGGTATTCTGACAGGCTTTGCGCCGATAAGCTGATAGAGTTATACTCTGGTATCATAGCACAATAAAAAAAGTCCATCTAACGAGCGAGTTAGATGGACTTTTCATTTATGTTAGTCAATTCCTCCTACTTGATACCCAACTTTGCCTTGGTAGCCTTGGGGATAGAGTTCTTGTGAACCAGAATCGATACGGTCTTTGCCTTCATATACTCCTCAGAGAAGTAGTGGTAGCCAGTACCGTTGCGCTGTGTACCCCAAGAGTTCTTGATCTTGTAGTACTTCACGCCATCCTGATCCTTGGCAATACCTACCAGGTGCTCAAGGTGATCATCGGTAGTGGTAAAGTTCTCAAAGCCCTTCTGGCGGCTCTCCTGTGTTACAGGCTTCTCCACAGCCTTAGCAGTGAGGGTCTGTGCCTTGCGAAGATCCTCATCGGTATTTACAGCTACATAGTGCTGGAAAGCATAACCCGGCTCGCTCACGTCGCCATCCCATGTTACAGTGTAACCAGCGTTGACAGCGTGGTCGATAACCTGCATAAACTCATCCAGAGGAAGGTTATACATCATGGCGTGATCCCAGTTATCGGGAATCTCCACAGGCACCAGCTCATAGAAGGGGTGGTGTGAGAACGATGTAAGCTCAACATAATCCTCTGCCTTAAGACCAAGGCTCTCGGCAAAGCTCGCAGCGTTGTACTCCTTGCCCTTATAGGTAAAGGTCTCGGGAACCTGACCAAGATATGCATCCAGAACACCATTCACGATCTCGGGCTTCAGGGGAGTCTTCATCTCCACCGCAGCATCGCTTACGGTCTTCACCCACTTTGCCAACTCGCCGTGGTTATGGGTTGCAGAGTCGTAGTTGATACCATCGTACACCTCCTCGGGCATAAGGCCAACATTGTCCATAACCCAGGTTACCATATGAGCAATACTACCCTGGCTCACGTTACCGCGACCACGACGCAGGTAGTTGTCATTCATACGACGGATGTAGTTATTGCGAACGATAAACATCTCCGAAAGGTCGTACTCGCCCTTACCCATACGCAACAACTCCGACTCCAGGAACGACACGGTAGCAAAGCACCAGCACGTTCCGGTGCTTGCCTGATTCTTCACGGGTGTAGCGGCATTTACCTTAACATCCGTAAACTCATACTTGTACTGCGCAGATGCACCCACGCAAGCACAAAGCAGAGCGGCCGTTAACAATATCTTTTTCATAGTAGTGTCTCTTGACTATATTACAAACCCATCTTCTTACGGATAGGAGCGGGGATAGCGTTCTTGTTTACAACGATGTTCATGGTCTTGTACTGAACGAAAGCCTCAGATACATACCAGAAACCCTTGTACTTACCGGTCTCACCCCATGAGTTCTTCACCATGTAGTACTTACCACCGTTCTGATCCTTGGCAATACCGTAGATGTGCATACCGTGGTCATCGGTAGTAGTGCGGTTGTCGTAACCCTCCTGACGCAACTCCTGAGTGATCTTGAGCTCCTTACCGGGGGCGTTGGTGTTGTTCAGGATGGCATTCTGCTCCTCGGGAGACTTACCAATCCAGCGAGCCTCATCTGAGCCAGCCTCCTGACGGTTACCCTCAACATCGGGAACGATACCCAAACCCTGACGGTTGAAACCAGCCTCGCTAACGTCTGATGCCCAAGCTACAGTGTAGCCATTCTCGATAGCGTAGTCAAAGATTGCCATCATATCCTCCAAAGGAAGGTTGTATGAAAGATCCCAGCGCCAGTTATCGGGAACCTCGATAGCGAACTGTGAATAGAAGGGGTGGTGAGTAAATGAAGTGATTGAAACATAGTCGTCAGCATTGAGCTTCAGGAAATCAGAAGCAAATGACTGGGGAGTGTACTGCTTGCCAGCGTAGGTGAAAGTCTCGGGAATCTCGCCGAGGTAAGCCTCCAAGATACCCTCCAGACCCTCGTGCCATGCTGTTGAAAGCTTGCGGTTGGGGTTAGCGTTGATAGCATTCAGATAAGCCTTCATTGCAGACTCCATCTCTGAGTGCTTGTTCAAGGTCTCGCCATAATTCAAGCCCTCGAGCTCAGCCTGAGGCAACATACCGTAGTGCTTCAATGTGTAGAGTACATCACCGAATGAGCTACCCTGTGCGAAGTTAAGGAAGCCATTGAGACGGATAAACTTCTCTGCCTTGTCAGAGTAACCATGCCATACGGGGAACATCTCAGCCAGGTCGATATCCTTGGGAGCACCCTTCTTGATAGCCTCACTCTCGAGGAATGAGATTGTTGAGTAAGACCAGCATGTGCCTGAGCTTGCCTGGTTCTTGATTGATGTTACGGGATTCTCCTTGACTACGGTAAACTTGTAGCCATCCTCCTGTGCAAATGCAGAGGCTGCGAAAGCTGCAACCGCTACCACTGCTAAAAGTGTCTTCTTGATCATAATATTAGTTTGTTATTTGGTTAGAAAATTTTTCTATTATAGAGATACCGTTGCGCTAACACACACAATATTTCTAAATTAATACACAAAGATAGATAATTCTTTGTCAAAAAGCGAATTTTTAATCATTTTTCTGCATAAGTGGGCCAATATGCAGAATAAAACGCAAGAAATAGGCCTCCTTCATGCAACAAGAAACAATTTAACTCTTCAGCGAATGATTTTTACTATGGTTTTTGTATATTTGTATAAATTTGATGATTATGACAAAGCAGATATACCTTGCTGGCGGTTGCTTCTGGGGCACGCAGCACTTCCTGAAGCAGATTCGTGGCATCCTCTCTACGGCTGCCGGCTACGCCAATGGCAATACCGAAAACCCCACATACAAGGAGGTTTATACCGATCTTACAGGCTATGCCGAGACCGTGAGCGTCGAATACGACGCGGATGTGATCTCGCTATCGAAGATTCTCGACCTCTATTTCCTCACCATCGACCCTACGGCCATCAACCATCAGGGCGAGGACTTTGGTACGCGCTACCGCACGGGCATTTACTACACTACTGAAGAGGATCTGCCTACAATTCGTGAGGCGATGGAGCGCGAGGCGGCAAAACATGACGCGCCTTTAGCGGTAGAGGTAGAACCTCTAAAAAACTTCTATGCTGCCGAGGAATATCATCAGGATTATCTGGACAAGAACCCCACGGGCTACTGCCATATACCTCTTGCACTGATGGAGGAGGCTCGCAAGGCTAACGAGTAAAACTATTAAAACAACCATACATTATGAGCAAAGAACTGGAATTAAACCCCAACAAACTGGTTGCCTACCTTGGCAAGCCGACAAGTGAATTCACAAAGGCCGATATCGTGCGCTACATCACCGAGAACGGTATCCGCATGGTCAATTTCATGTATCCTGCGGGCGATGGCCGCTTGAAGACGCTGAATTTTGTAATCAACAACGCAGCATACCTTGACGCTATCCTCACGTGCGGTGAGCGTGTCGATGGTTCGAGCCTCTTCCCCTTCATCGAGGCTGGCAGCAGCGACCTCTACGTCCTGCCCCGCTTCTCGACTGCTTTCCTTGATCCCTTTGCTGAGATTCCTACACTGGCAATGCTCTGCTCTTATTTTAACAAGGATGGCTTCCCGCTGGAGAGTTCACCCGAGAATACACTTCGCAAGGCATGCAAGGCCTTTAACGAGGTCACAGGCATGGAGTTCGAGGCTATGGGCGAGCTAGAGTATTATGTTATGGCTCCCGATGCAGGCTTCTTCCCCGCCACCGACCAGAAGGGTTATCACGAGTCAGCACCCTACGCCAAGTTCAACGAGTTCCGCACGCAGTGCATGGCTTACATCGCACAGGCAGGTGGTCAGATCAAGTATGGTCACTCGGAGGTGGGTAACTTCACGCTCGATGGCGTGACGTACGAGCAGAACGAGATTGAGTTCCTGCCCGTGAAGGCCACCGATGCGGCCGATCAGCTGATGATTGCCAAGTGGATTATCCGCAACCTGGCATACGAATACAACTACGACATAACCTTCGCACCGAAGATTACTGCCGGCAAGGCGGGTTCGGGTCTGCACGTACATATGCGCATCACGAAGGATGGCAAGAACCAGATGCTCGACGGTGGCGTACTCTCGGCTACGGCTCGCAAGGCTATCGCCGGCATGATGGAGCTGGCACCCTCGATTACTGCCTTTGGCAACACCAACCCCACATCATATTTCCGTCTTGTGCCACATCAGGAGGCTCCGACAAACATCTGCTGGGGCGATCGCAACCGCTCGGTATTGGTGCGTGTACCGCTGGGCTGGGCTGCCAAGAGCGACATGTGTCAGATTGCCAATCCTTTGGAGCCTGCCAGCAACTATGACACTACGCAGAAGCAGACTGTGGAGATGCGCTCACCCGATGGCTCGGCCGACATATATCAGCTCATAGCAGGTCTTGCCGTAGCGTGCCGCCACGGCTTCGAGATGGAGAATGCGCTGGAGGTTGCCGAGCGCACCTACGTAAATGTAAATATCCACCAGAAGGAGAACGAGCATAAGTTGAAGGATCTGGCTCAGTTGCCCGACAGTTGTGCCGCCTCGGCCGACTGCCTGGAGCGTCAGCGCGAGGTGTTCGAGCAGCACAATGTCTTCAGCGCGGCAATGATCGACGGCATCATCAAGCGTCTGCGCTCGTATGGTGACAGCACCCTGCGCGAGGAGATTGGCGATGATCAGGAGGCAATGCTCGCACTCGTGCAGCGCTACTTCCACTGCGGATAACAATCCCTACCATACAACAAAATAGGCTGCTCCATGGAGCAGCCTATTTTCATTAGAATCTATATGTCTGAAATTGTATAATATGAGGGTTTTCAAGGCTTGCGAAGTCCGAGAAACCGCAGTTTACTTAGACGTAAATGAGGATTTCGAGGGCGAGCGTAACGCAGAAAACACCATATTAGACAATTTCTACCAGCCCAGATCCTTCATAGTACGCGGTGCCGGAGTCTTGGGCAGAGGCTTGCGGTTCTTGATCTGCTCAAGAGCAACCTCGATAGCCTTATTGAGCTGCTCATCCTCGCCAGCGAACTCCTTGACAGGATTGTTGTCGATCAAAATATCGGGATCTACACCGTGGTTCTCCACAATCCACTCGCCAGTCTTGGCATCGTAGTTTGTAAAGAAGGGCACACGAACATCTGTACCATCGATATAAGGCAGCGAGCCGCTGATACCTACGATACCACCCCATGTGCGAGTACCAATAACCGTACCCAGGTCGTTAGCCTTGAAGCTCCAGGGGAACAGGTCGCCATCCGATGCCGAATACTTGTCAACCAAAAGCACCTTCGGACCGTGGTGTGTAGCGTCGGGAATTGTTCCGTTGCTCTCACGACCACGATACATAGTCATACGATAAGCCTGACGCAACAGACGCTCGATAATCATCGGCGATACGTTACCGCCACCGTTAGCACGGTCATCGATAATCAACGCCTCCTTATCCAGCTGAGGATAGAAGTAACGAGCAAACTCATTGAGACCCTCGGCGCTCATATCGGGGATGTAGATATAACCCACCTTGCCGTTGGTAGCCTCCGACACCTTGCGGATATTCTCCTGTACCCAGTTGTAGTGGTAGAGAGGATACTCATTAGCGATGGGACTTACAACAACCTTGCGTGCACCAGCAGCCGACGCGGTGCTGTTTACGCTGAGCTCGGTCAAGACATTAGCCTTGCCAACAAGCAACTTATAGATATTCTTTACGCTCGATGTAGGCACACCGTCAATAGCTACGATATAGTCACCCTCCTTAACGCCTACGCCGGGCTCTGCCAACGGCGAGCGCAGTGTCTGGCTATATACGCCACCAGGCAGAATCTTCTCGATGCGGAAGAAACCACTCTTATCGCGCTTAAGCTCGGCACCCAGCAAGCCCATAGGAATACGCTCCAGGGCGGGAACCTCACCGGGATTTACGTATGCGTGTCCGCAACCTACCTCCGAGATCATCTCGCCGATGATGTAGTTCAAATCAAGACGAGTCTTGGCATAGGGAACAAGTACCTCATACTTCTTCTTAATGGCCTTCCAGTCGATACCGTGCATATTCTCCAGGTAGAAACCATCACGGAAAGCACGCCATACCTCATCATAGATCTGTGCCCACTCCTCCATATAATCGACGTGAGCAACCATATCCTTCGTGCTGATGGCATCCTTCAAATTAGCCTTGGCTGTGGGGAAGTCGGCAACGAACATCTGACGACCTCTTGTGAAGAGAGCCTTCTTGCTGCCAGGAGTTACCGTGAACGATGCATCGGCAACTGTCTCCTCCTTCTGTGTCTTCAGATCGAAGGCCTTCGTACCACCTACAGCAGCGTAATATACCTTCTTGCCATCAGAGTAAAAGTTACGGTATGAACCAGCCGGCAACGGCAACTTGACAATACGTCCGGGCAAGTTCTCGGGATCAATCTTTACAACAACCTCGCCCTCTGACTTCTTGGCTGCATCCACAGCGCCATCGGTCGGGAGCAGCGGTGAGGGGGTATCCTCCGCGAGCATAGCCATATACACACCATTCATGCGGGTATATACGTGGTTCCACTCGGTCTGGCTGTATGTAGAGTTGAAGTCGCGAGCCGACGTGAAGATAAGATACTTACCATCGGTGCTGAATACGGGTGACGATGAGTTGTACCAACGCTCCGTCACGGGGTACTCCTTCTTCGATGCGATGTTGTAGACATACACCACACCCATCTCGTTCTCGGCACTCTTCGTATATGTAATCCACTTGCTGTCGGGCGAGAAGGCCACGCCTCCGGGCTCGCCATTGGGATTCTGCATCAGGGTCTGCTTGCTCTTCGATGCCACATCGACAGCCACCAGGCGGTTCTTGCGGTCGGTGTAGAGCAGCGTCTTGCTGTCGGGGCTCCAGATCACCTGGCGGATGTATGTGTCGCTACCCTTGGTGAGCTGTACGGGATCACCCTCCTCACCCTGCAACCATACCTCAGTCTCGCCTGTGCGGTCGCTGATATAGGCGATCCACTTGCCATCGGGACTCCACTTGGCGCCACGCTCATTGGCACCCGATGTGCGGGTGATATTGCGTGTTACGCCCTTCTCCACGGGTACGTTGAATACCTCGCCACGAGCCGTAACGGCTACGCGCTTGCCATCGGGCGAAAGCGATGCGGCTGTCATCTTATCAGCCACGTTCTTCATATCGACGCGAGCGTAGAGGTTCTCGCCATTGAGCGTCACGGAGATCTTCTCGGCCTTGCGGGTCTTGGGGTCGAACTTGAAGATATAGCCACCCTGCTCATAGACGATGATATTACCGTCGGTCGAGGGGAACTTGATGTCGTAATCCGAGTAGTTGGTTACCTTCTCTGTCTTCTTCGTTGCGGTGTTGTACACGAAGAGATTCATCGTGCGGTCGCGGTCGCTGATAAAGAAGATCTCCTCACCGATCCACATGGGGAAAATATCCTGCGATACGTTGTTGGTGATGTTTTCGATCTTCTGCGATGCAGGGTCATACACCCACACATCGTCGGCCATACCACCCTTGTAGTACTTCCACGTACGGAACTCGCGCATCACACGGTTGTAGGCCAGTTTCTTGCCATCGGGCGAGTAAGAGCAGAAACCACCCTCGGGCAGGGGCAGCTGCTCGGGCATATCGCCCTCCTTTGATACCGACCACAACTTACCGCTGAAGCCGTCGCTGATACGGTTGCGGTAGAGGATATTCTTACCGTCGCGAGTCCATGTCATCACAATGTTGTTGGGACCCATACGGTCGCCGATATCGTCGCGCTCGTTGGTTGCCGTGTATGTCAAACGCTGAGGCTCACCACCTGCCTTGGGCATAAGATATACCTCGGTATTGCCGTCATACTGAGCCGTAAAGGCGATTGACTCTCCGTCGGGCGAAAAGCGTGCGAACATCTCCGTTCCCACGTGTGATGTAAGGCGCTGAGCCTGACCGCCGGCAATGGGCACACGATACAGGTCACCAGCATAGGTGAAGACCACATCGCGACCATTCGTAGCCGGGAAACGCAGCAGACGAGCCTCCTCGGCCTCGGCCGCCACGGCACCACCAGCAAAGAGCAGTGCTAAAAATAGTTTCTTCATAATCTATAGTTTTTGGTTATTACTTCCACAAATTGGGCAAGAACTGGAAATAGAGCAGGTGACGCCACGTCATAAAGTCGTGGGCACTGAAGCCACCAATGTAGTAGTCGTGCTTAACGCCCAACTCCTCCAACTGCTTGTGCAACAGAGTGTGACGAGCCGTATCGTTGGTCTCGTAAACACCAGCACCGATGAAGATATAGTCAAAATTAGCATCCTTCAAAGCCTTGGCATCGCGACCCATGGCCACTGCATCCTCGCCAAATGCCTTCTCGTCGGCAGCACCCAACGCAGCACTCAGGATACCGAGTGAGCAGAAGAGGTCGGGGTTGCGGAAGCCGATATACTGTGTGTGACGGCCACCCATCGAAAGACCCGACAGGGCACGACCCTCGCGCGAAGCGATGGTGCTGTAGTGTGAATCAACCCAGGGAATGATGCACTCCTTATACTCGCGCTCCATCATCTTGAACGACAAGGCGCTATGGTTGGGTGATGAGCGGTGAACGATCTGGTTGTTTACCATAGCCACAATCGTAGGCTCGATCTTACCCTCGGCAATGAGGTTATCCATGATCCAGTTCACCTGGCCATACTTGTACCATGAGTCGGCAGCCTCGCCAGAGCCACCCATGAGGTAGAGCACGGGATACTTTTTCGCGGGGTCATACTGGGGAGGAGTATATACCAGGATGGTACGCAGACCGCCCGTAACGGTTGAGTTGTAGTAACTTGTTGTCACCGAGCCGTGAGCGATATTGGGATTGGGGTCGTAGTATGCGGGGCCGTCGCCATGCACGTAGAGCATGCTCGATGCAGGCATGGTACCATGGTTGTGCAGTGTGTTGGCGGGATCCACAATGCCCAGACCATCCACGCTGAAGGTGTAGGTGTATACATCGGGAGTGAACGGACCGGCCGTTACCGACCATACGCCCTTATCGTCCTTGGTCATCTCGGCACTCTTGGCCTCCATGCCGCCTGTAAACATCGTACCGCGCACGATAACCTGCTTCGCATTGGGAGCATAGAGGCGGAATGTTACGGTGTGGTTGTCGTGCACCTCGGGCGAGATCACACGGGCACCCATAGGAGCCAGACCTTCGGTATTTGCTTGCGGATTGTAAGTCTCGTTTACCCACGACTGCTGGGCCGATGCGGTAGCGGCCATGGCCACCATTGCGCAAAGGAGGAAAAATCGTTTCATAGTGTATATTTTTTTAGGTTAATAAGTCTTCTTACCGAAAAGACGCTATCGGCATCAAACACAAAGGTATGAAAAAAATCAACTTACCACGGTATATGCAGACTATTTTTTGCATATGCTGCTATAAATATTGATATGCTTTCACTTTTGAAGTATAAATTCGTATATTTGCACGGATATACCGTATATAAAATGAAAGTTACCATACTGCAACACGATATAGCATGGGCCAACCCGGCACTTAACATCCAAAAGCTCGATGCGGCCATCGACCGCAATTCGGGTTCAGACCTGTATGTTCTGCCAGAGATGTTCTCGACAGGATTCTGCACCAAGCCCGAGGGCATAGCCGAGCGTGACGGCGTCACTCTCGCCTGGATGAAGCACAAGGCCAAGGCCACAAATGCCGCCATAGCGGGCAGCGTTGCCACCGAGGAGGATGGCCGCTACTACAACCGTTTTTACTTTGTAAAACCCGACGGCGAGGTGACACACTACGACAAGCATCACCTGTTCACCTACGGCGGCGAGCACCATCACTTCACCGCCGGCGATGAGCGATGCGTGGTGGAGTTTCGTGGTGTGAGAATCATGTTGCAGATATGCTACGACCTGCGTTTCCCCGTGTGGGTGAGAAACAGGGGTGATTACGATATGATACTCTACGTTGCCAGCTGGCCCACGCCGCGCCGTGCCGCATGGAGCGCACTGCTGGTGGCTCGCGCCATTGAGAACCAGTGCTACGTGGCGGGAGTAAATCGTGTAGGATGCGACCCGACGTGCGAGTACAACGGCGGCAGCATCATCATCGACCCCTACGGCAGAGTAGCAGCCTCGTGCGCCGACAACGAGCAGATGGAGGCCACGGCCACAATTGACATGGAGGCTTTGGAGGCATTCAGAGAAAAATTTCCCGTACTGCGGGATGCAGATATTTAGTTAGGTTATGATTCAGATGAGATTACTTTTGGGTGATGAGGCCATAGCGCTGGGCGCTATACACGCCGGCATAAGCGGAGTGTATGCCTACCCTGGCACACCCTCAACCGAGATAACGGAGTTTATCCAGCTTAACGCCCCCGAGGTGCGCAGTCGCTGGTGCACAAACGAGAAGACGGCCATGGAGGCGGCTCTCGGCATGTCGTA
>JAFOXS010000154.1 GCA_017391665.1 Alistipes sp.
CAATCTCCGCAAAAAAAAAGCAAGAACAGACAAACCCTGCCCGATGGGTAGGTGGTCGTTTATGGCCTGTTGTAACTCCTCGATGTCGTAGCCGTCGCAGTACTTTTGCCCACGCGGAACGAGGAAGATAGACAGCACCACTTCGGGCTTATCATCCGCCACGCTGGCCAGTTGCTTGAAGTCGGTGTATTGTGCCGTCGTGAGCTTTTCGGGCTTGGTCTGCACCTCGCAATCGAATCGGCCGATCTTGTAGCGTGTTTTCGGCTTGGTAGTAGGCGGTTGCTCATAGATGAATCCAGCCTTCGCACACAAGGCTCGCATCTCAACATAGGGCATCGCCTCGACCTCCTCCTCGGTCATGTCTGCGAGCACGGCCACAATGGCGATGTTCTGCTCATCTTCGGTGAGTGTGCCACGCTTGGCAATCTCCACAAGCTTCTTATACTTGCCAATCGGCAGTTGGTTGTAATTCGTAATCATTTGAACGAAATATTGTAATATCCTGTTTTATTAAACCTCGAAAGGGGCGTAAATACCCCATATCTCATTGCATCCATCGCGTGGTCATTGAAGGGTGTCGGCACGTTGATTGCGTTACCGTCTTTGTCAGTCTGCCACACATACCCCCTGCACTCCTTCAAAGCCTCAAGCGACCGCTTCGTGATGTAGAGTTGAAAGCCTTGCACGAAGGCTATCTGCTCGGTGATCTTCGAGGCTTTGTAGCACGGCTTCACGTTATACCCGAACGAGCAAAGCTCCGCGATGCTCTTTGGCTCTGCGCAATCGGCATAGATGCACACCCCACGCTTCGGCACTCCGTAAGCCTCCAGCCTGTCGGCTATATCCCTGTTGAGTAAGCCACGCGAGTAGATCACTTGGTCGATGTACAGCTCACGCTTTCGGGTGTCGATGAGACAATGAACACACGCGGTCGGGTCGTTCGTGAAACCGAAGTCGAGGCCGTAAGTCTCAACCATGCCATCCGAGCGTTCGGGCAGCTCATCGATTGTGGTGCAGTCGTAGATCAAGCCCTCAAGCTGACCCACCTTGCCCTCGCCATATACGCGCCACCAATTTTTGTCGGCCTTGTTGCTCTCGATCTCCGCCACCTGCTCGGCCGTGAGAAACGGGTTATCCTTGTAGGTCGAGTGTATGCTGATGCACCCCTCGCGTGGCTTGATTCGTTCGTGAGCCCAAAATGGAGCGGTCGGGTTGTAATCGAAAATGATTGCGCCCCTCGTTCGCACAAAGAGCTGTCGTGCCACCTCCCACTTGATATTCTGCGCCTCATTGATAAACAATCGGTCGCGAGCTGGGCCATGTACCTTTGCAGGAGAATCAGCACCGAAAAACTCAATGATCGCCCCACTTTTGAATGAGTAGGTTTTGTCGGTCTTGTTCCAAGCGTCATCATCCCACCACCCCTCGTTGCGCATGATCTCCTCAAAATCGCGGATTGCACCACGTTTGAGGTGTGGCAAACTCTCGGCCACGATTGAATTGATCGTTGGCTTTCGGTCGTTGCGCACAATGAGGATGAGTAGTTGCAGGGCAGAATAGGTCTTTCCCGAACGTGTGCCACCCTCGCTGTCAATGTATCGGGGCTTCTCGGCATAGGCTTTCGCCAGCTTGGCAAATGTCGGGGATGTCTGCATTATTCGTTGTCGTTTAGAATCTTATGCAAGGCCTCGGCCGTTGCACTATCCTGCACAACCACCTGCACCTGCTCAACCGTGCCCTCCAACTTCACGCGATTCTCCAACTCGCCCGTGAGCTTTGCCATCAGTTCTATGGCTTTGAGGTTTCCCTCGCTCGCTTGCTTGATTAGCTTTCGAGCCACACCTGCCTGCACCGTTGCTTTGACCGATTGGCCGTCTTTTGTCTTGAACTCCACCTCTTCGTCGAGCATTGCGAGGAGGTCGTCACGGAGCTGCTTCCTGCGCCTTCGAGCCTCTCCCGATGCGATACCGCCCTTGCGTGCAAGCTCTCTCCGTTCGGTCTCGGTTAGCTCGGTTGTTGGTATTAGATTTTTGTCGTTCATTTTGTTTCGTTTTTGGTGGAGGTCACAGGGGGCATTGCCTTGTTTGGA
>JAFOXS010000185.1 GCA_017391665.1 Alistipes sp.
ACGTTCCGTGCCGCCGCCATCGACCAGTTGGCAGTATGGGCCGAGCGCGCAGGGGCTACGATGATCCGTCAGGAGATGGGTTCTGACCCCGCTTCGGTGGCTTACGATACGTTGAAGTCGGCCGTAGCAAATGGTGCTGATGTGGTGCTTATCGATACGGCTGGCCGTCTGCACAACAAGATTGGTCTGATGAACGAGCTGACGAAGATTCGCAACGTGATGGCGAAGGTTATCCCTGATGCTCCACACGAGGTTATGCTCGTACTGGATGGCTCGACGGGACAGAACGCCTTTGAGCAGGCACGTCAGTTTACGCAGGCTACGCAGGTTACGTCGCTCACCATCACCAAGCTCGATGGCACAGCCAAGGGCGGCGTGGTGATCGGCATCAGCGATCAGTTCCATATTCCCGTGCGTTATATAGGTATCGGCGAGGGCATCGACCAGCTCCGCATGTTCGACCGTCGCCAATTTGTGGATGCCCTTTTCGGCGAGCAGAAGTAAAGAGATGAAGAAAATCAACGTCATAACATTGGGTTGCTCGAAGAACACCGTAGATAGCGAGCACTTGATGGCACAACTTGCCGAGGCGGGCTATACGCTCTCGTTCGACAGCGACCGCACCGATGCCAAGGTGGTGGTTATCAACACCTGCGGCTTCATCGGCGACGCCAAGCAGGAGAGCATCGACACCATCCTATCGGCCGTTGCAGCCAAGGAGGCAGGACTGATCGAGCGATTGTTTGTAATCGGCTGTCTGAGCGAGCGTTATGCCGACGAATTGCGCAAGGAGATTCCCGAGGTGGACGAGTACTTCGGCGTGAAGGACTGGGCGGCTATTGCTGCCGCACTCGGAGCCGAGCACAAGACCGAGCTGGAGACCGAGCGCGTACTGACCACCCCATCGCACTACGCCTATCTGAAGATTGCCGAGGGCTGCAACTGGCTCTGCGGCTACTGTGCCATACCGCTGATTCGTGGCAAACACGAATCTGTACCCATGGAGGTTATTCTGGAGGAGGCTCGCAAGCTGGCCGAGCGTGGCGTGAAGGAGATAATGGTCATCGCACAGGACACGACATATTACGGCATCGACCTCTACGGCAAGCGTCGTCTGGCTGACCTTCTGACCGAGTTGTGCCGCATCGAAGGCATCGAGTGGATACGTCTGCACTATGCCTACCCTGCTGCCTTCCCCGACGATGTGATCGAGGTGATGGCTCGCGAGAAAAAGATTTGTAAATATCTCGATATACCCTTCCAGCACATATCCGACCACATGCTCTCGGCCATGAAGCGTCGCCACACCAAAGCCGAGGCTATGGAGTTGATTCATCGTCTGCGTGAGCGCATACCCGACATTGCACTGCGCACCACGCTACTCGTTGGCTACCCGGGTGAGACCGAGGCCGACATCGAGGAGTTGGAGGAGTTTGTACGCGAGGTACGCTTCGAGCGTCTGGGTGTATTCCCCTACTCAGAGGAGGAGGGTACTTACTCGGCTCTGAACCTCAAGGACGATGTATCGGAGGAGGAGAAGCAGCGTCGCACCGACCGTATAATGCTGGCACAGGCCGATATTGCCGAGCAGAACAATATGCGTTACGAGGGTCGCACACTGCGCGCCATCGTGGATGGCCGCGAGGGCGATTACTACGTGGCCCGCTCGGAGTACGACTCACCCGAGGTGGATCAGGTAATACTGATTCCTGCAGCTCAGCGTCAGCTGCGCCGAGGCTGTTTCTACGACGTGCATATCACCCATGCCGACGGCTACGACCTCTATGGCGAGGTTATCGCTCCTGCGCGAAAAAGCCGCAAATAACATTGGTTTTACACCTCGAAGAGTGATATAAGGCCGTAAAATTTGTAGAAAAAATAATTTTTATTTACCTTTGAGAGTGAAAAAGTTGTTACGCTTGATTGAAAATGGCTTGTAAAAGTATCATAACGCACATCCAGGCTCAGGCCGAGAAGGTTATTGCCCGACACGAGAAACTCGAGGCAGAGATGGCTGAGGTGTGCCGAGAGCGTGACCGCTTACAGGCGGAGTTGCGCCGCGAACAGGAGCAGGTGCGTGAGCTGAAGGAGGAGATCAAGCGTCTCCAGCTCGCAAAGAGCCTGGCCGGCAACTCGGCTGACAATAAAAAATCACGTGCACGCATCAACCTGTTATTGCGGGAGGTTGACAAGTGCATCGAACTGCTCAGCAAGGCAGAGTAACACTGAAGCATTATGGCAGAGCAAAAGAAACAGGAGCCTACACAGGCCATACAACTGAAGATTGCGGGTAAACCCTACAAGCTTCGCCTCAAGGTCAGCGAATTGGAGAAAGAGGAGATTTATCGCATGGCCGAGCGCGAGATAAATGCCATTTTGAACCAGTATAAGCACACTTTTGAGGGCTTCAACGACCAGGATTGTCTGGCCATGGCCGCCCTGGGTCTCTGCATCAACAACATCGCTATCGCCCGCCAGAGCGAGATGGATAGCGAGGATATGAAGGCACTTGACGAATTGTCACAGCGTCTGGACAAGCACCTGAACCGTCTCTCACGCCAATAGCCGGAGAGAATGGGCAAGGGGCAAAGATTGGAGAGATATTTGGACGAAAACAGAGAAGAAAAACAACCATATAAGGCACGATAAGTATCGCGCCGAACCACACAAAACGTTCTTTACATAGAAAAATCTACCCGCATAGATTTCCTTATAGCTTTGCGAAACTGAACACTTATTACATTGGGTCAACTCTTGGTTTCTCAAAATCAGGCCTTAACCCCGCAAGGGGTGTGCCGCGCGCACCGTTGGACGATTGCGAACTCCGGAGCCCCACACCTTGACTTATCGGCAGATTCGTCAAACAAGAAAAGGAAACACTATGCGGATTTTTTATATAAGCACTAACAATACTAACAATATAATATTAATAACTAATTGTAGTACAGATGATAACAATAGTATTAACAGCTCTTATATCGGCTGTAGTGGGTATCGTTGCCTGGAATCTGGTGACGACATACATCACGAAAAACACGATAAAAAAGCAACGAGAAGATGCTCTCAAGGAGGCTGAGGCCGAGGGCGAAATGATCAAGAAGGAGAAGATTCTCCAGGCAAAGGAGAAGTTTATTCAGCTCAAGAGTGAGCACGACCGCGCCGTAAACAAGCGCAATCAGGAGATTGCACAGGCCGAGCAGCGCGCAAAGCAGCTGGAGTCGAACCTCCAGAACCAGCAGCGCGAGCTGGAGAACAAGCTTAAGGAGAATGACCGTCTGAAGAACCAGATGGATAGCCAGATGCAGTCGCTCAACGCACGCAAGGAGGAGCTTGCCGGCATCATCCGCGAGCAGAACGTACGTCTGGAGCAGATCTCTGGCATGAGCGCCGAGGAGGCAAAGAACATCCTGGTAGAGAACATGAAGGCCGAGGCAAAGGCTGAAGCTGATGCATATATCAACGAGACCATCGAGGAGGCCAAGCTCACCGCCACAAAGGAGGCTAAGCGTATCATTGTGACCTCTATTCAGCGTGTAGCAACCGAGACCGCTATCGAGAATGCTGTAACCGTATTCAACATTGACAGCGACGAGGTGAAGGGTCGCATCATTGGTCGTGAGGGCCGTAACATCCGCGCCCTGGAGGCCGCCACAGGTATCGAGATCATCGTTGACGACACCCCCGAGGCAATCATTCTCAGTGGTTTTGACCCCGTACGTCGCGAGATCGCACGTCTGGCTCTGCACCAGCTCGTAACCGACGGCCGTATCCACCCTGCACGCATCGACGAGGTTGTAGCGAAGGTAAAGAAGCAGATCGAGGAGGAGATCGTAGAGGTTGGTAAGCGAACAGCCATCGACCTTGGTATCCACGGCCTGCACCCCGAGTTGATCCGTCTTATCGGTAAGATGAAGTACCGCTCATCATATGGTCAGAACCTCTTGCAGCACGCTCGCGAGACAGCTAATCTGGCAGGTATCATGGCATCGGAGCTGGGTCTGAATCCCAAGGTGGCACGCCGCGCAGGTCTGTTGCACGATATCGGTAAGGTACCCGACGATGAGCCCGAGTTGCCACACGCAATCATCGGTATGAAACTCGCCGAGAAGTACAAGGAGAAGGCCGACGTATGCAACGCCATCGGTGCTCACCACGATGAGGTGGAGATGACATCGATGATCGCTCCCATCATTCAGGTGTGCGATGCAATCTCTGGCGCACGTCCCGGTGCTCGCCGCGAGGTGGTGGAGTCATACATCAAGAGACTGAAGGAGATGGAGGATATCGCACTCTCATACCCCGGCGTAGTGAAGACCTATGCTATCCAGGCAGGTCGCGAGTTGCGCGTAATCGTGGGTGCCGACAAGCTTTCGGATCAGGAGTCGGAGTCACTCTCACACGACATTGCAAAGAAGATTCAGGACGAGATGACATACCCCGGACAGGTGAAGATCACCGTTATCCGCGAGACTCGTTCGGTAAGTTACGCAAAGTAAAAGAATCAACACTTAATAGATGCGCCTGCCCGAATAACCGAGCAGGC
>JAFOXS010000014.1 GCA_017391665.1 Alistipes sp.
GCTGCCCACTGGAAGTACAAAAAGGCCACAATCTCGAACGACGAGGATGAGCTGGACAAGTGGCTGAAGATGATTCGCACCGCATTGGAGAGTCCGACGGAGAATGCTGTTGAGTTCCTGGATAACTTTAAGTTATCGCTCTATACCGATGAAATAGCGATATTTACGCCCAAGGGCGAGGCGCGCCACCTGCCATATGGAGCCACAGCTATCGACCTGGCGTATGACGTGCATACCAAGATCGGCAACTCGGCCATAGGCGCCAAGATCAACCATAAAATCATGCCCATCACGACCACTTTGACGAGTGGTGACCAGGTGGAGATCATCACCTCAGAGTCGGCCAAACCCAAGGCCGAGTGGTTGGAGTATGCCCTCACAGGCAAGGCCAAGCAGGCTATCAAAAGTTTCCTCAAGCGCGAGCAGGAGCACAACTACCAGCGCGGTATGGACACCCTGAACGAACATCTTGCAAAACTTAATATAACACCGAATAACCGCGTGATTCGCAAGCTAATGGAGGCTTACGAAAGTCGCAACAAGGAGGAATTGTACACCAAGATTGGCGCAGGCATCGTGTCGCTCGACAATCTGGAAAAGGTCATCAAGACCAACTCCAACTTCAAGATACTTAAGTTCTGGACGCTCTTCATCAAGGATAACGACAACGACGATGAAGCCGATGACAACACACAGCACCACAAGCACCCCGACAAACACGCCGAGCATCAGGAGCTCGTTGTTGCTGACTGCTGCCATCCTCTGCCGGGCGATAGTGTAGTAGGCTACAAAGACCCCATAACACACCAGATCATCGTGCACAAAGCCACATGCGAGGAGCTAAACCGCCTGGCATCGCAGCACGGCGAATGCATCGTCAAGGAGGCGATCCAGTGGTCACAGCTCAAAACACAATCATCACTCGTCACGATCGAAATTGTCGGCATCGACCGCATGGGAGTGCTGGTAGATTTGGCCAATGTAGTCACAAACGACTTCAGCATCAATATGCGTCAGGTGAACATCCAGTCACACGACGGAATTTTCGAGGGAACATTAAGTCTGTATGTGCGCGACGCAAACAGCCTCAATGCCATCCTTGAGCGACTGCGCCGTATCAAGGGCATGGATAGTGTAAAACGCGTTAAAAACCCCTAAACAATGGATATTTTCTGGGTATTCATACTCTTTTTCGGCATCATCGTCTCAATAGGCCAGAAGGCAAGTAAAAAGCAGGCTGCAGCAGACGAAGATGGAGAGTCTGCGCCCATGTCCGAGCAGGAGATGGAGCGCCGCATACGCGAAATTTTAGAGGGTAAACCAATCCCTCAAAAGCCCGCACCCCAACCAGCCGTCAGTACACCTACGGTGTCGCCTATTAAAAAGGTATCTACACCCAAGAAACAACACCTTGCCCCGACGCCCACCGCCGCAAAGACAATAAAGCACCCCAAGGAGGAGGATCCCATCAAACAAACAGAGATCAAGAGCGGGGAAATAGGGCAAATAGTCGAGGATTTCACCATCGAGAAGGCCGTGATATACTCCGAGATCATGAACCCGAAATACAAGGAATATTAAACACTATACAATATGGCAACAATTTTTTCAAAGATTGTAGCGGGCGAGATCCCGTCATACAAAGTAGCCGAGGACGACAACTATTACGCATTCCTCGACATCAATCCACTGGCAAAAGGTCACACACTCGTTATCCCTAAGGCAGAAGTAGACTACATCTTCGACCTCGATGATCAGACACTCGCAGGCCTCACGCTCTTCGCTAAGAGGGTAGCGCACAAAATCAAGGAGCAAACAGGATGTGTAAAGGTGGCAATGGTGGTATTAGGACTGGAAGTAGCGCACGCACACATCCATCTTATCCCCATGAATAGCGAAAAAGACGTTGATTTTACCGCTCCGAAGCTTAAATTAACACCAGAAGAGTTCGCCGAAATAGCCAAATCAATCGCATTATAAACATAGGGTTTACATAGTTGTAAATCATTGAGCATAAGTAGGGTAGCCACATAAAAGGCTACCCATTATTTATTGATATTTAACATAATCAAACTCCGTAACACCGACAGATCTCATTTACATTTATAACATGTAATTACACTTGTATTTCTCAAAATTCCACATCGTTAATTTACATATGTAAATCCAGCTCAAGGAAATGAAAAGACGTAAATATACATTTGTAAATCCGAAGCGTGTCAAAATCATTGTTTATTATTTACAATCGACAATAGGGTAGGGTAGCGATTACACAGTCGTACAGGCGGTATTTTTAGTCAAAATATTCGAATTTAAATTATTTAACTTGTAGTTGTATATACGCCTATATCAGTTAGTTATGCCTAATTACATCAACAAAATAAACAACAAAATGCGCCTACAGATGCATTTACGGGGTATATACTAATATATGGGGTAACATACAATAACAATATGCATATTATCAACGTTTTACGTTATTTTATATAACGTGAAACACCAAACGAATTTAGAGTCGTAATTTTACGATAATCCACATATTGACAAATGTAACAATTATCAACACTTATCAAATTATCACATTTGTACAATTTTGCTTGTTTACAAAAGAAAAATGCTTTATCTTTGTAAAAAAACATGAAATATGCACGAAAAATTACAACTTTTGATGAATGCAGAGAATCTGACCGGTAGCAAATTGGCAGAGTATCTCGGAATACAGCCGTCAAGCATCTCCCACATTCTGGGCGGACGTAACAAGCCGAGTCTTGATTTTGTGCAGAAGATTCTACAACGATATCCTCGCATCAACCCCGATTGGCTGCTGCTCGACAGCGACGAGATGTATCGTGCGGACTCTTCGCCTGCCTCATCGGTAGCTTCCAGCGCAGAATTGCAATTTAGTGAATCACCATCCATAGCCGAGTCCGCAACTCAGGCTGAGCCGTCGGCGGCAGAGAATCATAGCTCACCAGCCGACTACACAAAGCAGGCGCCGAGTACGCCGAGCAATGTTATGGATACGATCGCTCCACTTGTTGCGCCACATAGCCGAGGTGTAAAGCGAATCATCGTGATGTTCGACGATCACACATTCGAGAGTTACGAGCCAAGACGATAATTTTAGAGCGCGATTTTTAGCAGAAATATTTTTTAACATAATTATCTCTGCTGCTTTGCTAATTATAGCGAACGTTCGAATAAAGATCAATCAAACAGAAAGACACACGTCTGCTCCAACAATCTCTATGTTTTGGGGATTAATTCTGCGGACTAATTATGGCCACAGGAGAAGACTTTTAAGATAAGCAAAAGCTGGAGTCGAAATATTAATGTCAGCTGAGCGCAGAATAATACAAAAGATATTTATTGCAGAACGGCGTTAAAGTATAATTCGACACATCAAGTCGGTACTATATTATATAGAGCATTTCCCGGAAAAACCCAAAGATTATTTTCCTCCTGTATTATCTCTGCGGTTTATCAATCAGATTGATCGGCCCCAATAAAAATCAATTAAACATAAAACTACTCTTTTTAAATAAGAATAAAAATACTCTTTTCAAGAGCCGATTTTCATCTATTACCCGCACATCATTTTACATAATATAAATATTACATCAATTATTGGATTTAAGGAAAATTTCTTATCTTTGTAAACAAGAACAAAAATACTCTAATAAAACAACCCCTAATTACCCAACCCTTATGAAACATTCAACATGCATATGCACTCTGCTGCTATCCTTAATATTAATTACTATGCCCACATGCGCGGCCACGGCTCGTTCACGCACGTCATATCAAACATATAGTTGCACAATCGATGGCACAGAGCGCACATACAAACTCTATCTCCCCGCCAATATTCAGCCCAATGCTCCGCTCGTATTTGTGTTGCATGGTTACGGCGGATCGTTCGATCTCGACCACGTGGGCATGAACGAAGCGGCCGAGCGCCATGGCTTTGCCGTATGCTATCCGCAGGGAGCTAAAGATGGTCGTGGCAAGCCGTGCTGGAATGTAGGCTATCCTTTTCAGGCTGATATGACAATTGACGACATCTCATTCTTAAGCAAGCTTGCCCGCAAGCTGCAAAAAGAGCATGGCTTAAGCCGCAAAAACACCTTCTGCACGGGCATGTCAAACGGTGGCGAGATGTGTTACCTGCTGGCATATAGCCGTCAAAGCACCTTCCGTGCCGTAGCACCCATTGCTGGTCTTACAATGGAGTGGATGCCAAAGGCATACACCCGCACCCGCCCTATCCCACTCTTCGAGGTTCACGGCACCGAGGATCGCACATCGGAGTGGACTGGCGACTTGGAGAACAAAGGCGGCTGGGGAGCATATATTGCCGTACCCGATGCCGTCGACTACTGGGTTAAACGCAACAGTTGCAACGAGGAGCTACGCGAGCAACTGCCTCTGAAGAGCCCTGACTCACATCAGGTTATTGCTCACCGATATATCGACCGCGAGCATGGCAACGATGTGTGGTTATACGAAATTATTGGTGGCGGACACACCTGGGGTGAAAAAGATTTGGATATAGCCGAGGAAATTTGGAAATTCTTTAGTAAATTTACCGAGTAAATTACGCTTGTTAACAAACTGTCGCACAAAATGGGCAAACGAATATATATTGCACTTTTCGCATGCATCATATTTGCGGCTATATATCAGACGTTTAGCACAGGCTACGGTTGCGCTGACGAGATCGTTTACCTAAGCGAGCAGACCCTGCGCAACTCCCCTACCCCTGCGCCCGAGCAACTGACCGTAATATACGAGCGACAGATGGGAAAAAGTAGTGACTTGCTGCATCTGCGTATTGACACGACCTATCACCAGATAGGTAAAGGAGCATACAAGCACGAACTGCGCGCCGAGCGAGAGTATTCGCTACGCAGCTTCGACGGCACTTACACCGATATGAACGATGCAGTAGCACTCTGTTTTGTGGAGGGTGGCCGTGAGTGGCAAACCGAGAAAAAGCAGC
>JAFOXS010000123.1 GCA_017391665.1 Alistipes sp.
ACCCTCACCCTCAATGGGATAGAGTTCGATGTAGAAGGTCTTCTCGATGATGCGACCCGGCTCCAGGTTGATATATGTGTCGCCATAGCGCATAGGCTTGCGCTGCAAGGCCTTAGCCACGCTATGCTTACCATTATAACCAATGGGGCCCGTGTAGAGCACAAACTCGCTATAATCCTCCTCGGTCTGGACACCCATCGACCACCACTGATCGGCGAGCACCGCACCACGCACGGGGCTGGGCACGGTATGCAGGGCTGCGGCATAGCCCTCGGCGGCATTCTCCAGCATAGCGAAGGGCATCGGATAGCGGTGCTCCTCGAAGATGGCGAACTCACCCTTGCGACCCTCATATACGGGGATGCGCGTGGGATCGACCTTCGCACCGTTCTTGTTACCGTAGTAGAGGATTCCCGGCAGGCAAGGCATCATTCGCTGGCCTCGCATCTGCAGACGAACCGACAACGTTACGTGCGAGAGGGTCTCCTCGCCACGCCACTCGTAGCGGCGCACACACTGCACCAGATTATCGCTCACCTTTCGATATGAGTCGCGCAGCAGCAACTCGCCCTGCTCAAACTGCATACTACCCTTGAGGATAGTCCACTCGCCACTCTGCTCCTGTGACGTGGGGTTGGCGTGTACCCATCCGCACATCCAGTCCTGCTGCCAGCCCGTAGCCACCGACCATAGACCTTCAGCGGGAGCCTCAATAACCGAACGTCCGCCCAGCGAGATCACGGGACGAGAGTTCTCAAACGTGAGTTGTGCACGAGCCACCAAGCCCGCACACAACATTGTAATAAGTAAGATTGTTTTTCGCATATTAGTTTTTCTTCTTAAGTAGATTCAGTACACCCTTCACAGTCTCGGCTGCCTTCTGCTGCTTGGTAGGCTCCTCCGAAGAAGCACCCTCGGCTGTTGCACCCTCGGCATCCTCACTCTTGCCTCCGAAGAGCTTTTCGCCCAGCTTCTCAACCACCTTCTCGGTAGCCTGCTGTGCCGCCTGCTTGGCAAGGCTCTCCATATCGATGCCCACCTTGGGCGAAGAGAACGTGCCGCCGATGGTCATATCCACCGTGCCGAGCTTTGAGATATTGCCAGCCGATGCGGGCAGAGTGATCTTTCCACGGTAGTCGATAGTCTGGTCAAGGCCTGTAGTACCCGACAGGTTCATCGTATAGTCGCCCAGTCTGAGGTCGAAGGGCTTGGTAGCCAGACGACCCTCGGTAATGGTGAAGTCGATCGTCAGATCCTTCACGCGGGTATCCGCCAGCGAAGGCTTCTTCACGATCTCGGCCACCTGCTTTAAGAACTGCACCTCGCCAAGGCTCAGATCACGCGTGCGAAGGCTACCCTCGCCATTGAGCGTTTGCAGCACGGGGCTCATCTCCTCATCGAGCTGCGTATCAACCTTCACGCTACCGGAGAATGTACCCGTGAGCGATGAGAAGATAGGCGCAAGGCTCTGCACCATATCCAGATCGCGGTAAGCCTCAGCAAAGAGGATATTGTTCAAGGCAAAGCCTGCATTCAGACGTGCCGCCTCACCTACGGGCGTTGAGTAGGCACCATTGGCCACCACGTCGCCACCCATAGTCTTGAGCGAGAGGTTCTGCATATCGACCTTGCTGTCGCGAACAACCAGCACACCGTTGATATCTCGGAAGGTCATCTTATCCATCAGCACCTGAGCCATATCGACCTGCGCACGGAAGTCAATATTGTCGGGCACACGCAGCGCCACATTGGTAGCACTCGGCTCCGCAACCTCGGTCTCAGCGACCTCCTCTGTAGCGGGCTGCTCCGCAGGCTCCTCCTCGGTAGAGGTCATAAAGTCGTTGAGATTAATGTGCAGACTGCTTACGTTGAGCACGCCCTTGAGTGTTGTGCCCTTGAGCAGATAACCCATATAGTTCTCAAATCGGCTGTCAAGCGTAAGGTCGTTATCGCCCACCTTCACCGTCGTCTTACTCAATTCCAGATAACGGGGCGTGAAGCCGAACATCGAGCGCTCGATCACCACATCGGGCATCGACTCCATCTCGAGCTGCATGCCGCTCAGCGCAACCTGACCCTCGGCAACCACACGGTCGTACTGCTCCTTCTCAATGTATGAGAGGCGACCCGCCACCGACATATCGGCATCGACAACGCCACTCAGGTTCATATCCTCCAGCGGATATACATCCTTGATCTTGCCAAGATCCAACTTACCCTTTGCCGTCACGGCGAACTCGGGGTCGCTGATGGGGGTATTTACGTTGGCAACGAGCGAGAAGGGATTACCCGCCAGAGTGAAGTTAAACGGCGCCACGGTAATTGTCGTGAGGTCGATTGCACCACCAGGGTTCTGCACCTTGGCTGCTATGTTGATACCATCCACACCTGCGGGCAGCGAGGGATAGCGGAACATAGCGTTATTCACATCCAGAGCCACATCCAGCGCAGGCAGATTGTCGCCCTCCATACGTCCCTTGGCCGTAGCACTGAGCTTAGCCACGCCATCGGTGCGCAGATCGGCAAAATCCTTGGCATAGATAGCGGGAATGAGCGAAAGAATCTCCTTGAAGCCTATATCGTTGGTATTTAAGTTCAGATCCATATCCATAGCCTCGCCGTCGAGCTGCACCCAGCCATCAATGGCGGCACGAATGGCATTAAGGCCTATCTCGTTGTCCGACAACGTAAAGCGCATATTCTTCAGATCGGCCTCCACATCCACATCGGCCATCACCTCGGCTCGGCTCAGCATCGGCACACCACCCGTACGGAATGTAACAGACGGGGTCTCGGCCTTGAGTTTTATTGTAGTTTCGTCGCTACCCAGATCACCCGAGCACGTAGCCTCCAGCTCCTCCACCGAGGCATACATACCGCCCTGACGATCGTCATATACGGCCGTAAGGTTATCCACCGTAAGACGCTTCAGCGCCACGTTGAACGATGCCGACTCGCCATCATCCTCGGCCTCGACCTCGTCCGAGGGCTTCATCACATCCCAGTTCACGCGACCATCCTCCAGTACGATGGCACGCAGACGTGTGTCGGCGATGAGCACCTTCGAGATCTCGAACTCGCCACTCATCAGCGCACCAAGATTCACCGCTGCCGTCACCTCGCCAGCATATACAAGCGTATCGTTCTCAAATACATCCACGCCCTTGAGCCAGAAATCCTCCAGCGTCACGGATGCGTGCGGGAAGTTGCGCAGCAGGCTGACGTCCAGACTGCCGAAGTCAAACTGAGCATTCAGC
>JAFOXS010000216.1 GCA_017391665.1 Alistipes sp.
CGGGAATATTACGCTTGTAGGCCTCGCGGCAAGCCATATAACCAGCTGCAGGACCTCCGAAGCCCATCGGGCAACCCAGACGCTGGGTAGAACCTACGGCAATATCGGCACCCCACTCTGCGGGAGGGGTAAGGATGGCGAGTGAAAGGATGTCGGCAACGGCTGTAACCAATGCGCCAGCAGCGTGAGCCTTCTCGGCGAAGGCAGCATAGTCGCGCACCTCGCCCGAAGCAGAAGGATACTGCACCAAGGCACCGAACTCCATGCCTGTGAACTCGTATGTAGAGTAGTCATCGACGATAAGCTCAATGCCGAAGGGCTCGCTACGAGTCAAAAGCACGTCGAGAGTCTGCGGGAAGATATCCTTATCGACGAAGATCTGATTGCGACCCTGCTTCACGGCCTCGCGTGAGCGCAGAGCGTACATCATCAGCATAGCCTCGGCAGCGGCGGTAGCCTCGTCCAGAAGCGAGCAGTTGGCAATCTGCATACCCGTGAGCGAGAGAATAGCGGTCTGGAAGTTCAGAAGTGCCTCCAGACGACCCTGCGAAATCTCTGCCTGATAGGGGGTGTATGAGGTGTACCACGCGGGGTTCTCAAATACGTTGCGGCTAACAACGGCAGGCACAGCCGTAGGATAGTAACCCATACCGATGAATGAGCGCAACTGACGGTTCTTCGCTGCGAGCGACGCAACGTGCGATGCGAACTCATACTCGCTCATGCCCGTGGTGGGCAGCGCAAGGGGTTTCTTCAAACGGATAGAGGCGGGGATAACCTGCGAGATAAGCTCCTCAACCGACTCCACGCCGATAACCTTGAGCATAGCGCCAAGGTCGTCAGCATTTGTAACGCCAATATGGCGATCCATAAATTTGTCTAACATTGTTTTTCTTTTTTATTTTGTTTAATAATATTTTATTCCAGTGTTGATTAGTATTTAAACGTGCTGCCGCCGACAAACTCGCGCAGAATGGATGTTGGCGGGATTTCGTCCGTATGGAGCGGCGTGAAGTTATCCAGGAACTGCAGCAGACGACGTGCCTCACCGTACTCGGGCTCCGTGTCGGGCACCTCGCGCAGGATGGGTTCGATCTTGGGTCGCAGAACCAGAATCTCGTAGAAGAGCGAAGTGTTGAATATCACGTCGGCATTCTCCTGATAGGGGAAGATATGCTTCTCCTCGCCACGGCGCACACTGGGCCAGCGGCGCAATGTCGCCAGGGCATCGGCTCCACGCGTAGCATAGTCGCGTGTGATGCGGCGCAAAAGGCGATTATCCGTAGTCTGGATGCGCGTAAGGTTATCCATAGCAACAGATGTTAGACACGAAGCATAGATGCCGAACTTATTTTTGCGCGGGATACTCGGCGTAAGACGTGGATTCAGGGCGTGGATACCCTCCATGATGATTATAGATTTCTCACCCAGCTGCAGCGGATTGTCATGCCACTTGCGTGAGCCGGTGATAAAGTCATATCGTGGCACCTCGACACTCTCGCCAGCCATCAAACGCATAAGATCCTTGTTGAGCAGGTCGAGATCAATAGCCTCCAGAGCCTCGAAGTCGTACTCGCCCGTCTCATCCTTGGGAGTGCGGTCGCGGTCAACAAAGTAGTCATCGAGCGAGATCAACACCGGATCAAGACCCAGAATACGAAGCTGGATACCCAGACGTTTTGACGTGGTGGTCTTGCCACTTGACGAAGGGCCAGAGATCAGCACTACGCGCGTGCCGTGCTCCTTGTTGGCAGCATAAATCTGATCGGCTATACCGGCAATCTTCTTTTCGTGGAAGGCCTCGGCAACCTTGATCAACTCGCTCATGTCGCCATTGAGCAGTTTCTCGTTCAGGTGGCCAACCGTGGGCACACCCATAATCTGCACCCAGTCGTGATACTCAGAGAAGACGTCGAGCATCTTGTCCCAGTGTACATTCAAATCGAGTTTCGAGGGGTCAAGACGTGTAGGCAACGCTACGTAGAAACCCTCATGGTAGCGCTTGATATCGAACAGGTGGATATAACCCGAATCGGGAGCCAGTGCGCCATAGAAATAGCCGACGATATCGTCCATGCGATACAGGTCACTATAAAGGCGAGGACGGGTATTGAGCAGGACAATCTTGTCGTCGTAGCCGTACTCATTATAGATCTCTTCCACCTCGGAGGTAAGCATACGCTCGCGAATAATGGGATAGCGGGCGTCAATAATTGACTGCACACGCTCGCGCAGAGCCTGCAGGCCTGCATCGGTGAGTTGCTCGCCATCAGCAAACTCATAGTAGAGTCCGCGTCCCAGCGAGTGGCGGATATGCAATTTACGGTCGTTGTAGATATCCCGTACTGCCTTCTGCAGGATGAAGGATATTGTACGCTGATATACTCGATAGCCCTCGAAGTGCGTAATATCGATAAAACGCACGGTCATAGGCTTGAAGATCTGGTAATTCAGCTCCTTGAGGCGGTTATTCACATAGGCTGCAAGTAAAGGGACCTCGCTCTCAATGCCGAACATCTCAATGAGTTCGAGCAGCGTTGTACCCATCTCTATTTCCAGATGCGAAGAGGTGTTTTCGCAAATAACTTTTACTTTTCCCTGCATATTAGTAGTTTTAGGTGTGTAAAGATACGAATTTTATTCGTAAGTATCATATTTGGCAAAAAATTATTTCGCCAAGTCGAAATCTGGCCCTAAAACGACATATGGCCGACCAACTCGCCACACATATAAGCCATCTCGCCACATTGATAGGGGTTTATCGAGGGCAGGATATTTGTTTTTATGGAAAATTATTACTTTTGCGGCCAAAGTTATAAATTCAGCAAACAATTATGACAAAGATCAAAGACAATTGCATACTCATCACAGGCGGTGCGTCGGGCATAGGCCGTATCATGGGCCGCATGGCTCTGGAGAAGGGTGCCCGCCAGTTGATTATATGGGACATAAACGAGGAGAATCTCAATGCGACACGCAATGAGCTCGC
>JAFOXS010000190.1 GCA_017391665.1 Alistipes sp.
GATACACACGTGCGGCACGATGGGCGGTGCGCCCCTCCAGAAAGAGACGATAGAGCGCATAGAAGAGTGCGCTACACAACATAAACTCAAGTATATATCGTATCATAACACTCGGAGTTTAAGGCAATTAAAGACTTATTTCTGCAAGAGTTTCATAATCTCGTCGGCCTCCTCCATCGAGATTGACTTATTTGAAGAGAGGAACGACACCATACGGCTCGGCGAGCCACCGAAAAAGTTGTTCAGCACCGACGACATAAAGCCCTGTGTGTAGGTATCACGATCGACCAGGGGCGAATATTCGTGGCTCTTGCCATAGGCACGATGCGTCACAAAACCCTTCTTCTCGAGGATGCGAACAACGGTTGAGACGGTATTATAGGCTGGCTTGGGCTCGGGCAGAGCCTCCAGAATATCATTAACAAAGCCTGAGCCACGCTCCCATAAAATCTGCATAATCTCCAGCTCGGCACGCGTAAGTTCCTGTGTGCGAGACTTTAATCTATCTGCCATATTTCTATATAATTAGGTAATAACGCTGATGCAATGCCCGTTAAACGGATATCTCACAGCTGTTTATGATTCTTTACAAAAGGTTACGATAGTTTATGATACGTTGTTCTCATTTTCCTAACACAAATCTACAACTATAATTTTAGTTATACAACTATTTTTATAGTTTTTTTTTTCAAAAAAGGTCCCGAGAACCGAAATAGGGTAGGTATAGCAACAAAAAAAAAGCCACCTCTACAAGAGAAGTGGCCATTATATATAAGGTATAAATTATACCAAATCCAGATCCATCTTGATGCGAAGCATCTTCGCCTCCAACTGCGACTGCACATCGTCAAACTGCTCGACAGAGGGCAGATCGGCCTTCACACCAAAGTAGAACTTAATCTTAGGCTCCGTTCCCGAGGGACGAACCGAGATAATCGTGCCATCGGCAGTGATCCACTGCAGCACGTTGCTCGAATCCTGATCGATAGGAGTCACCACACCGCTACGCATATTGGTCTCCTCCAACGACTTATAGTCGCGAACGATGAGCACCTCCGAGCCTGCCAGCTCCTTGGGAGGATTGGTGCGGTAGTTAACCATGATCTGCTGAATCTCCTCAGCACCCTCCTTGCCCTTGCGAACAAGCGACACCAAAGACTCACGATAGAAGCCATACTTAACGTAGAGCTGCTGCAACCACTCATATAGCGTAAGACCCATAGTATCCTTTGCCCATGCCGCAGCCTCGGCAGCCAAAGCACACGCCGAAACTGCATCCTTATCGCGCACGTAGTCGCCAGCAAGGTAGCCGAAGCTCTCCTCGCCACCGCCGATATACTTCGCCGTAGCCTCGTTCTCGCGGATAATCTTGGCGATATACTTAAAGCCTGTGAGGCAATCGTAGCACTTAACACCGAAGTGCGCTGCCACAGCATTTGCCATCTGCGAGGTTACGATAGTCTTGATAACATACTGATTACCATCCAACTCGCCACGCTCGGCCCAGCGCGTAAGCTGATAGCTCAAAAGCAGAGCCAACGTCTGGTTACCGTTCAAAAGAACATACTCACCCGTGCCCGTACGCAGAGCCACACCAATACGGTCGGCATCGGGGTCGGTAGCCAGCACCAGGTCGGCACCCTCCTTACGACCGAGCTCCATAGCCTGCAACATAGTCTTACGCTCCTCGGGGTTGGGCGACTCGACAGTGGGGAAGTTACCATCAACTACAGCCTGCTCGGGCACAACGAAGACGTTAGAGAAGCCGAACTCCTTCAATGCCATAGGCACCAAACGTACACCCGCACCATGCAAGGGGGTATATACGATCTTCATATCGTGGTACTTTGCCACACTCTCGGGCGAGAGCTGGATATCGTTCTTGATGCGGTCGATATATCGCTTGTCGAAGGTCTCGTCAAGAATTGTGATATTCTCGGGGTTCTGACCAGTGAGTACCTGTGAATTATGGGTAATCTTTGCAACCTCCTCAATGATGTTCTTATCGTGTGGGGGAGTAACCTGCGCACCATCGCTCCAGTAGGCCTTGTAACCGTTGTACTCCTTGGGGTTGTGCGACGCGGTGATCACCACGCCAGAGTGGAGCTTAAGCTCACGAATCGTGAAGCTGAGCTCGGGCACGGGACGCAGATCGTCGAACAGATATACCTGGAAACCATTTGAGGCAAAAATATCGGCTACACGCTCAGCAAAAAGGCGTGAATTATTACGGCTGTCGTGTGCCACGGCAACACGTACCTGCTCGCCCTCGAAGGTCTTCTTGAGGTAGTTAGCCAAGCCCTGTGTTGCAGTACCTACCGTGTAGATATTCATACGGTTACTACCCACGCCCATAATACCGCGCAAACCTGCGGTACCAAACTCCATATCTTTATAGAAACTCTCTGTGAGTTCCTTTTTATCGTTGTCAATCAAATATTTAACCTGCGCTTTAGTAGCCTCATCGTAATCTCCATCCAACCACGCCTGGGCTTTCGCCATTACAATCTGATCTAAATCGTTTGTCATTACGTTATAAGTTTTATCTATAATTAATATTCTCTACTCAAGTAATTTTTGATACACAAATATACAACTTTTTTTTCAATTATTCAATATCAGCGAGTTAAAAATCGCGCCTCAAAAAAGTATTATTTTTCTATATATAAAAAAAGATAAAAAACAAGCGCTCGAGAGAATTATTTTAACAAAATTATTCACAACTTTGCAATGTCAAAGGAAACAATCAGCGACAAAGTGAATCGACCCCGTGTGCCGCTTTTATATATATAAGACCGCAAGGCCATATATAAGGGTGGTAGGGACAAGATTCGCACCAAAGATAATAATTTTACCCGAAAACAACACCGTTTAATCGATAATAATGGCTAACTCACAAACATACAACGAGGTATGGCAGTCATGCATGAACCAAATCAAGAAGCAGACCTCTAACGAGGAGTTTGCACGTTGGTTTGCGCCCATCACGCCCATTGCGTTTGATGGCACAAAATTGCGTCTGCGCGTACCCAATGTGAACTACGCCAAGCATATCGAGCAGAACTATCTCGAGATCCTGCGTCCGGTCATCTTCCAGATGTTTGGCAACCAGACTCGACTGGTATATGCTGTGCCCAACAGCGAGGAGAAGACTCCCATCTCGGCCAATGCCGACATGACAGCCATCTCGCAGCACGTCACACAGACCAACACGCAGAACATCCCTCGCAATCCGTTTGTGATTCCCGGCTTGAAGAAGGTCAAGTTCCCCACGCAGCTCAGCCCCAAGTACACATTCTCGACACATGTCGAGGGTGAGTGCAACCGCCTGGCTCGCTCGGCGGGTATGACTGTGGCTCTGAATCCCGGATCATCGCCCTTCAATCCGTTATATATATATGGAGCATCGGGACTGGGCAAGACCCACATCGTGCAGGCTATCGGCCACGAGGTGTGCGAACGTCATCCCGAGTTGCAGGTGCTGTATGTCTCGACCAACAAGTTCCAGGCACAGTTCCTCACTGCATACAAAAATGGCGAGATCAACGAGTTCATCAACTTCTACCAGATGATCGATGTGCTCATCATCGACGATATTCAGGAGCTCTCGGGTAACAAGGTTGCTACGCAGAATGCATTCTTTAACATCTTCAACCACCTGCAGCTGGCCGGCAAGCAGATTATCCTTACGTCGGACAAGCCGCCCGTAGAGTTGAAGGATATCGAGCAGCGTCTGCTTACCCGTTTCAAGTGGGGTCTATCGGCTATGATTGATACTCCCGACTATGAGACTAAGCTCAAGATCATCCGCTCGAAGGCCGACAGCATGGGAATCAACCTTCCCGAGGATGTGGTAACATATCTTGCCGACAATATTTCGGCTAACATCCGCGAGATTGAGGGCGCACTGCTCTCGCTCAATGCCAACGTGTCGTACATGAACCGCCGCATATCTACCTCACTTGCAAAGGAGGTACTGAAGGCCTATGTACATATGTCGCAGAAGGAGATTTCGATCGGCCGCATCACGGATATCGTATGCAAGTATTTCGAGATCGACGAGCAGAGCTTCAACTCATCGAAGCGTACGCGCGAGGTAGCACAGGCTCGCCAGATTGCGATGTACCTGGCCAAGCAGCACACCAAGCTGCCTTTGGCGGCTATCGGCTCGGCTATCGGTGGTCGTAACCACGCTACGGTTCTGCACTCATGCAAGAACGTGAGCAACCTCATCGAGACCGACAAGGTGGTAAAGAGCCAGATCGAGGAGATCGAAAAGATTATTTTGGCAGGATAGGGTATATCCTCCACCATAGAAAAAACAACCTATTCCCATACAGGCACTAAAACGAAAACCTTAAAACCATATAGCCTTATGAGAAAAACACTGTTCACACTGATGGCACTCATCTGTGCCATTGGCCTCACCCACGCACAGCAGCAGCGAACCAAGACTACGAGCATCCTGGAGATATACGATATAGAGAAGGGTACTCGCACAGTGGTAAAGGAGTTTGCAGACATGCACATCGAGGCCCCCAACTGGACCATGGATGGCAAGTGGCTTATCTTCAACAGCCGTGGCCGCCTCTACAAGATCTCTCCCGACAACCCCACAGAGCCCATCCTCATCAACACTGAGTTTGCTGGCGCATGCAACAACGACCACGTCCTCTCGTTCGATGGCAAGTCAATCGCCATCAGTCATGGCACCAAGGAGGATCGTCGCTCACGCATCTATACGCTTCCTATCGAGGGTGGCACACCGCGCCTGATCACGCCCCTTGCTCCGAGCTATCTGCACGGCTGGAGCCCCGATGGCAAGTGGCTGGCATACTGCGCCTTCCGCGACAATAGCAAGATTCAGGATATCTACGTTATTCCCGCCGAGGGTGGCGAGGAGATTCGTCTTACAACTGCCGAGGGTCTGGACGATGGCCCCGAGTATTCACCCGATGGCAAGTATATCTGGTTCAACTCCGTTCGTACTGGTCTTATGCAGGTATGGCGCATGAAGGCTGACGGCAGCGAGCAGACACAGATGACCTTCGATGAGCAGAGCAACGCATGGTTCCCCCACGTATCACCCGACGGCAAGCAGGTTGTATATCTGATCTACCACAAAGGCGATCTGGAGCCTGGCCAGCACGTAGCCAACAAGAACGTAGAGCTGCGTTTGATGTCAGCCCAGGGTGGCGAGTATAAGACCGTTGTTAAACTCTTCGGTGGTCAGGGTACTATCAACGTAAATTCTTGGGCACCCGACAGCAAGCGTTTTGCATTTGTAAGTTACCGATTGGAGGAGTAAAACTTCTTTTTGTAACATAAAAATACCGCAGGAATTTCTCTTGCGGTATTTTTTTTATAACTTAGCGGTATGGATCAACCCAAAATAGAGAGAATGCTGCGTCTGATGAAGATGCTCACGGCCAACACATCCTACACCGTAGATGAGATGGCTGAGTGCCTTGCTATGTCACGACGCACCATATACAGATATATCGACACCTTCCGTGAGGCTGGCTTTGTAATCAAGAAGAGCGACAACTACATACGCCTTGACAAGGAGTCGCCACACTTCAAGGATATCTCGCAACTCGTCCACTTCACCGAGGAGGAGGCCGTGATTCTGAAGCGCGCCATCGAGAGCATCGACGACACGAATATGCTCAAGCAGAACCTCAAGCGCAAACTCTACTCCGTTTACGACAATAAGATTCTGGCCGACACCATCGTGCGAGGCAACAACGCCGCCACGGTGCATGCCCTTATTGAGGCCATCGAGAGTGAGCAGCAGGTTATCCTGCACGACTACCGTTCATCACACGGCGGCGTGGTGCGTGACCGTCGGGTAGAACCTTTTGCCTTCACTACTAACTACGTGCAGGTGTGGTGCTACGACACCGAGAGCCACTCGTGCAAACTCTTCAAACTTTCGCGCATCACATCCGTAGAGATTCTAAACCAGCCGTGGCAGCATAATGCCGATCATCGCAAGGGTCATATTGATATCTTCCGTATGAATGGCGAGAAGCGCCATCGTATCCGTCTGGAGCTGGGTATGCTCTCGCGCAACCTTTTGCTGGAGGAGTATCCTCTTGCCGAAGAGCACATTACCGCAATTGACGCAGAGCATTGGCTTCTCGACACCGAGGTAGCTTCGTATGCCGGCGTAGGGCGCTTTGTGGTGGGACTGATGGACGACATCCGCATCATCGACACCCCCGAACTGGAGGAATATCTGGCTGGATATGTTACCCGCTATTGGCCACAAGCCACAGAAAAGTAGGGTCGTAAACTCCACATTCAACCCAAACAAGGGCATTTCCAAGAAAAAATCA
>JAFOXS010000320.1 GCA_017391665.1 Alistipes sp.
CAAACCAGTGATGATAAATGCGATACCGGGACCCTTCAAGCCTGCGGGGATGTGAGAGTACTGCAAGCGCTCGCGGATAGCAGCCATCATAACGATAGCCAACCACCAGCCAATACCAGAACCCAAGCCATAAACTACGCTATCGCCAAAGCCTGCGATCTCACCCGATACAACCTTCTGCTGCATGAAGAGCGAACCACCCATGATAGCGCAGTTTACTGCGATCAAAGGAAGGAAGATACCGAGCTGGTTGTAGAGCGAGGGAGAGAACTTCTCGACAATCATCTCCACCAACTGCACGAAAGATGCAATAACGGCGATGAAGACGATAAATGTAAGGAAGCTCAGATCGACACCCTCCACCAGAGCGTTGGGAGCCAGCACATACTCATTCAAGAGGTAGTTCAAGGGTACGGTCATCGTCATCACGAATACAACGGCAGCACCCAGACCCATAGCGGTCTTTACGCTCTTCGACACGGCGATGTAAGAACACATACCGAAGAAGAAGGCGAATACCATGTTGTCGATAAAGATCGAACGAATAAAAAGATTCAATGTTTCCATACTCTACCTCCTATTTTTCCTGTAAATCCTTGTTAAACGAACGGTGTACCCAGATGATTACACCTACAATAATAAGAGCCATAGGCGGGAAGAGCATGATACCTACGTTAGAGTAGAAACCGCCGTTGGCGATATACCAGCTCTCGGGGATGATGCGAATATCGAACAAGGTACCTGAGCCGAACAACTCACGGAAGAATGCCACGATCAAAAGGATTGCAGCATAACCCAAACCGTTGCCGACACCATCCATGAACGAATCCCAAGGCTTGTTACCCAAAGCGTAAGCCTCCACACGACCCATGATGATACAGTTGGTGATGATCAAACCTACATATACTGACAACTGCTTCGACACGTCGTAAACAAATGCCTTGAGGAACTGATCTACCAAGATTACAAGTGCAGCGATGACAACCAGCTGAACGATGATACGGATACGTGAGGGGATACCCTTACGCAGGAGTGACATCACAAGGTTAGCAAACGCTGTAACCACGATAACTGATAAGCCCATAACAAAAGCGGGCTCCATCTTTACGGTCACCGCCAAAGCAGAGCAGATACCCAAAATCTGAACGATAATAGGGTTATTTGCACTCAGCGGGCCGGTTAAGTTTTTCAAATTCATAGTTTCCGCTTGATTTTATTAGTTAGACTTATTAGTATTCAGATAGGGAAGGTAATCCTCCAGACAGGTCTTGAGCATTGCATTCACACCGTCGCAGGTCTTCGTACCACCTGAGATAGCATCTACCTCGTGGTTGTTGGTAGCACCACCCTTGCGCATTGATACAGATACCAGCTCTGCACCCTCGAAGATGGTCTTACCTACGAATGACGACTGCACCTTATCGGTAGTGATCTCAGCACCCAGACCGGGAGTCTCGCCCGAGTGGTCCATTACGATACCCTTGATGGTATTCATATCGGGCTCCAGAGCGATGTAGCCCCAGATGGGACCCCACAAACCAGCACCATATACGGGAATTACCACACAACCATTCTTTGCCTTGAATACGGGGAACTCGCCAGCCTCGAAAGAAGCTGTAAGATCATTCAAAGCTGAGAAAACATCAGCCTCAGACTTGCCGCTGATAGCCTTACCGCCCTTATCGAGCATTGCAGCCTCGGCAACAACGTCGGCATAAGAGGCAGTCTCGGGATTCTCACCCAGAGCCTTTACGATCTGCTGACGCTTCTCGTTGAGCATGTTCTCGTTCTGACGACTCTGCAACGAGAGCGAAGTCACAGCCAACAGAACCGCTACTACTACCACCATCACTATCGAGTAGATGATGATATATGCGTTACTATTTACATTAAATTTTGCCATACTCTCTCGTTATTTTACAATCTTTACACGATTCTTACGACGGTTGATGTTTGCCTCCACCACGAAGTAGTCAACAGTGGGAGCAAGAGCATTCATGAACAGGATGGCGAGCATCATACCCTCGGGGTATGCGGGGTTCACAACGCGAACCAGCACTGCCAGTGCACCGGTCATAAAGCCTACGATATACTTACCCATGTTGGTCTGAGCCGATGTAACGGGGTCAGTAGCCATAAACACAGCACCGAACGCGAAACCACCAACCAGGAGGTGATAGTAAGCAGGATACTCAGTCAAACCAACAGCCTGGAACAGGTAACCCATAGCCAGACCACCTACAAATACGCTGAGCATGGTACGCCATGAAGCGATACCAGTGTAGAGCAACAGCGCACCACCCAGAAGGATGCAGAGTGTAGAGGTCTCACCGAATGAGCCGGGGATGAAGCCAAGGAAGGCATCCATCACGCTCCACTGCATCTGACCCGTGGTAGCCAACTGCTCGAGAGCAGTAGCACCTGACACGCCGTCAACCTGAGCGCCCATCATCGTCCAATCAGAGTACCATACCTTCTCACCCGACATCTGGGGAGTAAAGGCGAAGAATACGAATGCACGCGCAACGAGTGCGGGGTTGAAGATATTCATACCCGTACCACCGAATACCTCCTTACCGAAGATTACGGCGAACGCTACACCCAACGCAACCATCCACAACGGAGTGCTCACGGGCATAATCATAGGAATAAGGAAACCTGTTACGAAGTAACCCTCGGCAACCTCCTCCTTACGGATCTGTGCATAGATAACCTCAATACCCAAACCTACAACGTACGATACGGCGAGCATAGGAAGTACGCGAACCAGACCATACATCAAGGCTGCAAAACCCTCAAGACCTACCTGCGAACCGGTGTTGTAGCAACCGAACAGGAAAGCGGGGATCAAAGCCAACACTACGAAGAACATCGTACGCTTCATATCGTTACAGTCGCGAACGTGCGCACCCTTCTTGGTTGTGGTGTTGGGAACGAAAAGGAATGTTTCGATAGCATCGAACAAAGATGCAAGGAAACCAAGCTTACCACCCTCAGTGAAAGTGGGCTTTACATTATCAACTAAATTTCTCAGCGCCTTCATAACTAACACTCCTTAATCATTAAGTTAATACCGTCACGAACCAACTGCTGGATCTCGGTCTTTGAAGGATCGACGAACTCGCAAAGAGCGATGTCCTCCTCCAGGATCTCGTAGATACCGAGATTCTCCATCTTGTCGATATCGCCAGCCATAATAGCCTTAAACAGATACATAGGATAGATATCCATAGGCAGATACTCCTCAAACAAGCCCGCCATAACGAAGGGACGAACGCCACCATTGAGGTTGGTATCGAGCTTATACTGCTTCTTGGGGCAGAGCCAAGAGAAGTATGAACGTGAAACAGAGAAGCGATGAGTACGGGGAGCGATCCAGCCAAAGAGCTCATACTTATCACCCTCGGGGATAACAGTGAGCTGCGAAGCTGTAGCAGTGATGTAGCCATCAGCCTCCACCTTCTTACCTGTAAGCACGTTACCTGAGATGATACGCACTGAGTCACCCTCAGCCTGCTTCTTGATCTGACCATCGATAACCGATGCCACGGGAGCACCGCTGATGATGCGGTAGTACTGGGGCTTCTCCACCTCGCTACCTGCAAGGGCGATGACCTTGTGAAGATCAACCTTACCCGTTGAGAACAAGCGACCGATAGCCGCTACGTCCTGAATAGCCACAGTCCACACGATGTCGCCCTTAGCGATGGGGTCGATGTGGTGGATCTGAACACCTACGTTACCTACAGGGTGCTTACCCTCGAACTTGTGCAGTTTCACGCCGTTAAGCGATGCCATCTCACCTGCTGCATTAGCGCGAACCGAGAGATGAACATTACCACCAGCCAAAACCGAGAGCACCTCCATACCCTTCTGCACGTTCTCCTTCTGACCCTGAAGCACGAAGTTCATGCAGGGAGCCAGGGGTGCAGAATCAAACGCTGACACGAATACAGCCTTGGGCTGATCGGCAGGGTTTGCAACAATACCGTAGGGACGCTGTAGGATCATAGTCCACAGACCCGACTTGAGCAATGTCTCGATAACCTCCTCACGAGTTGCCTTCTTGAGATCGAGTACTGCAAACTCCTCAGATACCTGCTCCTTGTCTGCCTCTACCGTTACGTTGAGAATCTTACGCTTCTCGCCACGGTTTACAGCCGACACGGTACCGCTGACGGGTGAAGAGTACATTACGCGTGTATTGTTCTTGTCGAAGAACAACGGCGTACCAGCCTTCACCTTGTCGCCTACCTTCACCAACAGTTTCGGAGTCACGTTCTCATAATCCAGAGGCGATACGGCATACGTTGCAGCCATTGGCACTTCAACCAATGACTCGGCAGCCTTACCCTGAAGATTGATGTCGAGACCTTTCCGTAGTTTAATGATTTCCGACATAGATTTGTTATTAAATGAATAAATTTTGTGAGTTGTTATTTCTTTTTCTCCTGTAAATTTGGTTCTTTTTCGGTGTGGCCATACCGACCACATAAAAACGCGCACGAAGATACGATTTTTTTCGCACATTTCTATACTAAAAGAGCTATTATTTCGTTTTCGCGCTAAATTTTCGTAATTTTTCATACTTTTGTAATTGAACACAGAGAAAAATGGGCCTTTACATCGACATACACACCCACTCACCGAGTGCCGACTACCCCACTCCAACGAGCGCTGGCGTCCATCCGTGGCATGCCGCATCGGGCTTTATCGACGAGGCCGCAATGTACTCGGCCGACCTCATTGGCGAGATCGGGCTGGACTATGCGTGTAAAGTGGATCGCCAGGTACAGGAGCATCTTTTTCGCGAGCAACTAAGCATAGCCCAGAGGCTCCGCAAGCCCGTTGTCGTGCACTGCGTCAGAGCCTTCGAGCCGATGATGAAGATCCTTTCTAAGTACCAGCTTCGTGCGGTCATTTTCCATGGATTTATCGGCTCTGTGCAGCAGGCCGAGCAGGCGATAAAACGGGGCTACTACCTCTCCTTTGGCGAGGGTGCCTTTCGCTCGCCGCGAACCCTGGAGGCCATGCGCACAATACCTCTTTCACGGCTCTTTGCCGAGACAGATGAGAGCCAGATAAGCATAGAAAAGATTTACGAAATGATTGCCACTGAACGAAAGATTGAGGTTGCGGAGCTGCAAAGACAGATAGAAAATAATTACAACGAAATATTTTTACAACACAATGACAGATAATTGGTTAGAGCGAACAACTCTACTATTGGGTGAAGAGAAACTGGAGCAACTCAAGCGTGCCAGCGTGCTTGTCGTAGGGCTTGGTGGCGTGGGTGCTTACGCTGCCGAGATGATTGCCCGCGCAGGCGTGGGACGTATGACCATCGCCGACGCCGACACGGTCTCTGCGACCAACATCAACCGCCAGTTAATCGCCCTGCACTCGACCATAGGACGAGAGAAA
>JAFOXS010000046.1 GCA_017391665.1 Alistipes sp.
CGCCATTGTACGCTCATACTCAAAGTCTATGGTGTTGCGCACGCCACGCACTATGGCTGAGGCTCCCACCTTGCGTGCTACATCTCCCGTGAGGGTCGAGTATGTTATGCACTCTACGCGCTTATCATTCTTGTACAGGTCACTGATAAGTCGCTGGCGTGCCTCTGCGGTGAGCAGCGAACGTTTGCCTACATTCTCGCCGATGGCTATTACGATCTTGTCGAAAAGACGCAGAGCCTGCTCAACTATGGCCTGGTGACCGAGTGTAAAGGGATCGAACGATCCGGGAAATATTGCTGTTTTCATGGTGTTAAAGTTTCTCTATTTCGCGAGCCAGACGCTCGGCGATGATTGCCATATATTGTTTGCCATCAACGTGTTGTGCGGCGACGATACCTTGCCAGTCGGCTATCAGTACCTCGTCCGCCTGCGTGATGTCCTCCCTGCAAATCGGGCGCTTCTCTACCTCCATGCCAGCCTTCTGTGCCGCCCGCTCAAGGAGTGCTTGCTCAACGGAGTAGGGCATGGGCGAGAGCAGAAGCCGTCGCTCACGCACGAGAGCTATGGGGCTTGTCGCCTCGCAGTATATCTGCTCATCATCGCCCATGAGCAGCGCCGTGTGGAAGTCGCGGCTGCGGGCAATGCTGTCGGCCACCTGACGTGTGGCTATGGCTGCCGATGTGGGGTATATGTCAAGCGGCATAGTGATGCGCATGGTTGCCACTTCGGGGCGCAGGCTGCGCAGTGCATAGCCCTGGTATAGCGATGGAGCATCGCACTCGATGGTGTAACTCCCCGATGCATACTGCTTTACTACGGCACGTATCGAACGCTGCCTAGTAGGGCGCATCCTCTCTAGCAGGAGTTGTATCAGCTCCGTAATCTTGGCTGCCGAGAAGTCGCACTCGATGTCGAATAACTCCTGCGCAAGGCTCTGCAGTATCCTTACGTGGTGCTCTACGTGGCGGGGCTGATAGTCGAGCGTATGTATGTTCTGATATATGTATGCACCTTCGAGGGGCTGCTGCGTGAGCAACTCCCCGTCAAGAATCATATATCGCTCCATTGTAGCCATTTACTGCATGAAAATCTTGAGCAACAACTCGCGCAGCAACTCTCCGTCGCTCATGCCGCCCGTGTCGATGCCCTTGCTCTTGCCGTCATACTCGCGCAGCAGTCCCAGAATACCGAAGACCTTACGGTTGGGCCAGCGCTGGGCATGCGAGCATATCTCCCTTACGGCGTAGGAGTTACTCTTTTTCAGTGTCCTCATCAACTCCATCTCGCTGGGGAAGGGTATTCGCTTATACTTTTCCAGCCAGCGCAGGTAGTTGACGATGAATATGTCGCGGAACTGTCCGTAGAGTGCCATGATAGTGAGCAGCAGCGGGTTATCCTTAGGGTTGTGGGCGAAATGGTCGGCAATGGCCATGGCGCGCTGCACATCCTGTGTGACTACGGCGTTGCACAACTCAAAGTTGTTGAAATCCTTCGATATGCCTACATGCTGCTCGATGTGCATATCTGTTATATCCTTCGTGCCGGCGGGCAGAGCCACCAGCAGTTTGTCCACCTCGTTCGAGATCTTGGCTATGTCGCAACCCAGATGATCCGAGAGCATCTGCACGGCCTTGGGCGCAATGCGAAGCCCCTTCTGCTGGAGGAACTGAGTGAGCCATGGGCCTATCTCGTAGTCGCGCGGACGCACCGACTCGAAGACCACGCCACTCTTCTGGCACTGCTTGTAGAGTGCCGAGCGCTTATCCACGTTCTTCTCCTTATGGCAGATTATCAGTATTGTCGAAGGCTGTGGTGCAGAGGTGTAGTGCGTCAGATTCTCTATCTTTTGCAGCTGCTGTGCCTCCTTTACGATGACCACCTCGTAGGAGCCCATCATCGGCATCTGACGACAGAGGTTTACCACCGCTCCGGCGTTGCTGTCCTTGCCATATATGGTAATCTGATTGAAGGCCTGCTCGGCAGGTGAAAGAATCGTTTCGGCGAGCTGATCGCACAGAGAGTCAATGAAATAACTCTCCTCACCCATCAACAGATAAATGGGTGCAAACTTTCGTGCTGCAATCTGCGAGCGCAGGCTCTCAAACTCAGCTACACTATCCTTGAATTTATATGCGCTCTTTGCCATTAAATAATCTCTTTTGTTATGCGTAACACGCGCTCCGTGCTATCCGTTATGCGGAAAGGATCAGCTATGCGTCGTCCCACAAGCCACGCTATCTCTGTGCCCGAAATGAGTACAAACTGACGGTTCTTTTCGGCCATCGACACCTTGCCGTCGATAAGAAAGTCGCTCACCTTCTTGCGGCCTGTCATTCCGAAGGGTATGAAGGTATCGCCCTCGCTCCAGCGACGCAGCGTGAGGGGAAATGTCACCTTGTCGGCGTCGAGCAGTGCCACGTTGTCGGCTACGTTGTACGAGGGCAGACTATCCACATCCACAATCTCGAAATAGAGTACCGAGTTACCGCAGTAGGCGCGTTGCTGTCCCTGTTGAACGCTCACCTGGCAGTTGTCCTCATCGCTGATGCGGGTGACAACGATGTTGCCACGATCGACATAGGCCACGTGTGAGCGCGAGTAGAAGCGTCGTCCCGTGGTGTCGCTCTGCAGCGCACGGCACAGGCCATCTACCACATCGCCCTTGAAACCGAATCGTGAGCTGAGAATCTCATAAATCACAAATTCGCGCGAGTCGGCATTGGAAATGTTCTCCATGTGGATTGTATAGATGCCATCCTCGTCGCTCACCGCCTCGGCGTATATGTGGTCGATCGCACCATCAATAAAGCGCTGTGCCGCCATCAGTCGTTCGATGTTGCGGCTCATGATGAATGGAAAACGGGGATTTATCTCGCGTATGCGTGGTGTAAGTCCCAGGCGTATTTTGTTGCGCAGATACTTAGTCGTTTTGTTTGACGAATCCTCGCGGTAGGGTATGTGCTTATGCAGCGCGTAGTCCAAAATCTCCTTGCGAGAGGCGAACATCAGCGGACGCACGACGCGTCCCACCTGCTGGTGTATGCCCGTCAGCCCTCGCAGTCCCGTGCCACGCATCAGGTTGATAAAGAAGGTCTCTATCGAGTCGTCGATGTGGTGTGCCACGGCAATTACGGTGTAACCATGCTCTTCGCACAACTCTGCAAACCACGTGTAACGCAGACGGCGGGCTGCCATCTCCATCGATTCGCCCGTACGCTCCATCTCACCCACAGTGTCGAAGCGGCGGTTGTGGCACTCGATGCCATATTTGCGTGCATGCTCCTGAACAAGTATCTCATCCTCGTCGCTTTCCCTGCCGCGCAGGCAGAAGTTGCAGTGCGCCACACCTACCGTGTAGCCGCTGTTGACGCAGAGCGACATGAGCACCATCGAGTCCACTCCACCCGATACCGTGAGCAGAATCTTATCTTGTCGCGTGAATAGTTTTTCGCGTGTTATGTATTCCTGAAATCTATCAATCAACATACTCTACCATATGTTTACTTCAGCCTCAATCTCGATGCCGAATTTCTCCTTTACCTGCTCCTGCACATAGCGGGCAAGTGCCATAACTTCGCCACCCGTAGCACCACCATGATTGACCAGCACCAGGGCCTGACGGTCGTGTACACCTACGTTGCCCATGCGCTGGCCCTTCAATCCCGACTGGTCGATAAGCCAGCCTGCGGCAAGCTTTCTAAAAGCCTCATCCGAAGTGGGGTATATGGGCATATTCTCATACTTTGCTTTCAGCTCCTCGGCTACGGTACATGGCACTATGGGGTTCTTAAAAAAACTACCTGCATTGCCCAGTACATTGGTGTCGGGCAGTTTGGTTTGGCGTATCGAGCATACCGCCTCGCGGATATTCTTCAGCGTAGCGCCTCCACGCTCCTCGACCTGTTGCTGCACATCGCCGTAGCGCAGGCTTGGAGAGGCTACAGTGCTGAGCGTAAAGTCCACCGCCGTGATTATGGCACGACCACGCAGTTCGCCCTTGAAGATGCTGTCGCGATAGCCAAAGTGGCACTCCTCATTTGATAGCGAGAGATGCTCACGCTGTACCGTGTCAAAGTAGTGCACAGTGTGGATTATATCCTTGGCCTCGGCTCCATATGCTCCGATGTTCTGCACGGGTGCGGCACCGACCGAGCCAGGGATGAGCGAGAGATTCTCGGCTCCCCACAGATCGCGTTCTACGCACCATTGCACAAAATCATCCCACTCCACGCCGGCATCGACCCTGACGCATGCAGACTCGGAGTCGTCATTTAGACGCTCTATTCGTTTGCCGATGGGGTGGATCAGTGTGCCGTCGTATTGCTTCGTAAAGAGGATGTTGTTTCCTCCACCCAGCACGGCCCACTTCCCGGGGGCATTACCCTCGGCAAATATAGAGTCGAGGTCGGCTGCCGCATCAAACTCAATGATGCGGGCAGCCTGCTCTTCGACATGAAAACTGTTGCGTTCGCGCAGCGGATGATCTATGTAGGTTGTTATCATCGTTAAATCTTATTTTTGAGAGTCAATCTCCTCAAGCAGAGCCTTCACGGCTGCCTCCAACTGCTCGTCACGACCCGTTACAACGAGCTCGGCCGAGTTGGCAACCTTTACATCGGGCTCCAGCTGATCATTCTCGAGGTATGTGCCATCGGCCTTGCGGTAGCCCACAACGGGAATACCGAATACCAAAGAAGGATCCTGCAGACGCTCCCACGATACGCTGGTCATAGTACCCGGTACGGGCATACCTACAACCTTACCGATGCCACGGTGCTTGTAAACCCAGGGTGTACCGTGAGCATTCGAGTAGTTGGCCTCGCCGGTGATCATGATCGAAGCCTTGTTCCAGCGACGTGAGGGCATATCGCAAGCCTCCTTGCCACGAACAACCTGTGTGAGGTACTTCTCACCGCTGAACAGAATCTCAATATCCTCGTGCATACGGCCACCGCCATTGAAGCGGGTGTCGATTACGATGCCGTCGCAGTGGTTGTATTTACCCAGGATGTCGGCATAAATCGTACGGAAGCTCGCGTCAGCCATTGACTCGATGTGTACATAGCCCAGACGACCGCCCGAAAGACGCTCCACGTCGGCTGCACGCTGCTTAACCCAGCGCTTGTAGAGAAGTGTCGTCAGCGTACCCTGTGAGATGGGACGTACAACCTCCTCCCAACGGCTACCATCAGCGGGACGATAGATTGATACCAGTGTGCGCTTGTCGGCCTTGCGGTTCAGCAGCGGGAAGTAGTCCATACCCTCCGTAATCTCCACGCCGTCGATCTTCTCCACGATGTCTCCAGCCTTAACCTTCGAAGATGCCTTGTCGAAAGGACCACCTACGATAACCTCCTCAATCTGAAGACCCTTGCCTGCACGGTTGAAGTTGAAGAATAGACCCAGATCAGCTGTCTGATCGTCGCTCGTAGTGGTGGGGTGGGTGTAGCGACCGCCCGTGTGAGATACGTTCAACTCTCCGAGCCACTCGCTCAGCATCTCGGCGAAGTCGTAGTTGTTGTCGATGTGGGGCAGGAAGCGAGCGTAGTTATCACGCATAGCATCCCAGTTCACACCGTGCATATTGGTGTTGTAGAAGCGAGCCTTCTCCTGACGATATACGCGGTCGAACATATACTCGCGCTCGGCCTCGCGGTCCAGAACCATGTCGGCACGTACGCTGATTGAAGTGGGGTTGCCTGTGCCGCCCTTGAACTTCTTCATCTGACCGCCCAGCAGGTACATATTCTCACGCTTCTTATCCCAAACCAGTGAGCCGCCGCCAATACCACGCTGGATGGCCTTGTTCTCACGATCGCGCAGGTTCATCTCCCACATATCGTACTTGCCCTCATAAGAGATTATGTAGTAGAACTTGTCGCCCTCCTTGCTCAGCGTGTAGCCGCTCAGTGAGCCAGATGTGGGTGTAAGGCGGAAGATGCGCTCGTCCATATTGTCGAACTCGATGTTGATAGCCTTAACCTCATCCTTCTTCTCAGTATCTTTCTTCTCAGAGTCCTTCTTTGCGGCCTCCTCGGCCTTCTTCTTGGC
>JAFOXS010000045.1 GCA_017391665.1 Alistipes sp.
GAGGGCACTGGGTGCTGCTGTGGTCGTTATGGCCTTCGATGAGCAGGGTCAGGCAACATCCTTTGAGCGCCGCATTGAGATTTGCCAGCGGGCTTTTCGTATTTTGACCGAGCAGGTGGGCTTCGCCCCACGCGATATAATCTTTGATCCCAATGTGCTGACTATTGCCACGGGTATGCACGAGCATGATAGTTATGCGCTCGATTTTATCCGTGCTACGGCGTGGATCAAGCAGAATCTTGCGGGAGCACGCGTAAGCGGAGGTGTGAGCAATCTGTCGTTTGCATTCCGCGGCAACAACTACCTGCGTGAGGCCATGCATGCCGTATTTCTATATCACGCCATTGGTGCGGGCATGGATATGGCTATTGTGAACCCCTCGGCGAAGGTTATGTATGAGGATATCCCTTCGAAGTTGCGCAATGCACTGGAGGATGTTGTTCTCTGCCGCCGAGAGGATGCTACGGAGCGCCTGCTCTCACTCTCTGAGCAGTTTAGAGGTGTGGAGCAACGAGCTATGGAGGTTGTGGATCGACGGAGTATGCCTCTTGCCGATAGACTTGTTTCTGCCTTGCAGCGTGGAGACGAGGAGTTCCTGCAGGAGGATTTGCAGGAGGCTCTGCAGACTTTGCCGTCGCCTGCCTCCATTATTGAGGGTCCTTTGATGCAGGGAATGACGCATGTTGGACGACTCTTCGGAGAGGGTAAGATGTTTCTGCCACAGGTTGTAAAGACCGCCCGCACGATGAAGCGTGCCGTGGAGATTCTCCGCCCTCATATCGAGGCGCAGAGTGTTGGTGTGGAGCACAAGGCAGGACGTTATCTGCTGGCTACAGTGAAGGGCGATGTGCATGACATTGGCAAGAACATCGCTTCGGTAGTCCTCTCGTGCAATAACTTTGAGGTTATCGACCTGGGTGTTATGGTTCCTGCAGAGCAGATTGTACGCGCTGCCATTGAGCATAAGGTCGATTTTATTGGTCTGAGTGGTCTTATCACACCGTCACTCGAAGAGATGTGCCGCGTGGCGCGTGAGCTGCGTGAGGCGGGGGTGAGTGTGCCGCTGATGATCGGTGGTGCCACAACATCGCCTCTACATACGGCACTGAAGATTGCTCCACTCTATGATGGGCCTGTGTTTCACGTAAAGGATGCTGCGCAGAACCCCGTACTCGCTATGCAACTTTTGGGAGAGGAGCGCGTGAAGGTAATTCAAGCGCTTAAGGATGAGCAACATCGTCTGCGCGAGGAGCATGGTGCACCGAAGCCGAAGGCGACTGTCGGCGAGCGACTGACCATTGATTGGTCGCAGGAGCAGCTGCCTGTGCCGACATATACGGGCGTAAAAGAGTTTGAAATCACGGCACAGCAGGTGCGTGAGTATATAAACTGGCGCCACTTCTATAATTTGTGGCGTGTAGAAGAGGGTAGCGCCGAGGCTATGAAGATACGAGCCGAGGCGGAGGCTCTGTTGGACGGGATGTCGCATGGCTTGCAGGCTCGGGTAGGGTTCTTCGCAGCGCGTGGTACGGAGAGTGCCATTGTACTGTCGCATAACAAGAGTTGTGCGTGTTGCCATCCCCAGCATGAAACTCGGCTTGCGACACCTCGCCAGCGTACCCCCAATGCCGATGGTGTGACTCTAGCCCTATGCGACTTTGTTGCTCCCGAGGGCGATTACGTTGGAGCCTTTGCTCTGACCGTTGCGCAGTCA
>JAFOXS010000287.1 GCA_017391665.1 Alistipes sp.
AATATGATAAGTTTGCCGTTCTGCATATTAGAGTATGTTTAATACCTGCTCCTTGATTTTCTCCAGCTCGTCCTTCATCTTAACGACAAGGATCTGCATATTTGCCTCGTTGGCCTTCGATCCGAGGGTATTGATCTCGCGACCCATCTCCTGCGCAATGAAGCCTAATTTGCGACCTACGGCCTCCTCCGACTGAGCCACCTCGCGGAAGTAATTGCAATGGTTCTTAAGGCGTACCTTCTCCTCGGTGATGTCGAGCTTCTCGATGTAGAAGATCATCTCCTGCTCCAGACGGTTGTTGTCCACCTCGGCCTGCAGCTGTGCCAGATTCTCGCGGATGCGGTTCTTGATGGTCTCGGCACGGGTAGCCTCATAGGGCTCGACCTGCAATTTGTAATCCTCGATCTTATTGACACGATTCATCAGATCGGCGATCAGCGTTGCACCCTCCTGCTCGCGGAATGAGTTGAAGTTCTGCAGCGCCTCCCTGATGGTCTGCATCAGTGCTGCGTGCTCCTCCTCGGAGATGGTGTCGGCCTGTGCTGACACAACCTCGGGCATACGCAGGATGGCAGGCACGATGGCATCGTAATCGGCATCCACACCCGAGAATGAGAGCGCATCGGTCACCTGACGCAGGTAGGCACGGAAAATATCCTTGTTGACCGTGGCTGAGGTCTGTGTGGCTGTGTTCTCGATCGAAACCGATATGTCGGCCTTGCCTCGCACTATGGCGGCGGCAGCCATCGAACGGATGTCGAACTCGTAGGTGCGGTAAATGGCGGGTAGTTTTACGGCCAGATCCAACTGCTTGGAGTTGAGCGAACGTACCTCGACTGTAATCTTCTTGCTTGGCAGCGAACACTCGCTCTTGCCAAAGCCTGTCATTGATTTTATCATCTTTGCTACTCTGTTTCGGGTTTTCTTTGGGCTTTTGTGCCGGGTGGCGTGTGCCGACGTAGCAAACAAAAGCCAAATCTTTGCAAAGATAGGTAAACGAACTCTTTTTAGCAAATTTTTAAATATAGTATAACTGCATTTGTGGGCTTTTTTTGCTGTGTGATGGTCGTTTTACGGCTTACGAATTGTAATCCTGCATGGCGGTTATGGGTGGCGATAAGGGGTGAAAAATATTTTTTTGAAAAATTAACTTTTTTTTCGTTTTACTCTTTTTAGGTGTTATATCGTTAATAAAAAAACTGAATAATTGAATTTTGCGAAGAAAACCACCCCTCAAAATAACAATTCGTATTGCAACGGGCGAATGGGGATTTTGAATTGTCATAATTTTTAGTTTTCTTTGTAGATGCAAACTTGCATACCTGCCCATCGGCGGGTTAGAAAATAATTAATAGTTTTTTGCAGTATGAAGAAGTATAATTTCAATGCCGGGCCCTCAGTGTTGCCGGATGTGGTGCTTGAAGCAGCCGCCAAAGCCGTTATCGATTTCAATGGAACAGGTCTTTCGCTGCTCTCCATCTCCCACCGTACACCCGAATTTGAGGCTGTGCTCGCTGAGGCCGAGAGCCTGATGCGCGAGTTGCTCTGCATTCCCGATAATTATAAGATATATTTTGTTGGCGGTGGTGCCAGCACACAGTTCTTCCATATTCCCGCCAACTTCCTCGGTGGCAAGGCTGGTTATGTCAACACCGGTGTCTGGACCAAGAAAGCCATCAAGGAGGCTAAACTCTATGGCGAGGTGGAGGTTGTGGCTTCATCGGAGGATAAGAACTTTTCTTATATCCCCAAGGGCTTTGAGATTCCTGCCGATCTGGATTACCTCTATATTTGCGCCAACAACACAATCTACGGTACGGAGTACAAGTGCGATCTGGATTCGCCCGTGCCTCTGATTGCCGATATGAGTTCGAATATCCTTTCGCGCCCCATCGACGTTAGCAAGTATGCCATGATCTACGGCGGTGCGCAGAAGAATCTTGCGCCTGCGGGTGTTACGTTCGTTATCATCCGTGACGATATGTTGGAGCAGGTGAAGCGTAAGCTGCCCTCGATGATGAACGTAAATACCCACGTCGAGAATGGCTCAATGTTCAACACTCCTCCCGTATTCCCCATCTACGTGCTGTCGCAGACTCTGCGCTGGCTCAAGGCTGAGGGTGGCGTTGCAGCTATCCACGAGCGCAACGAGCGCAAGGCGGCTATGCTTTACGCCGAGATCGACCGCAACCCCATGTTCAAGGGTACGGCTGCCGTGGAAGATCGCTCGTCGATGAATATCTGCTTTGTGATGAACGACGGCTACGAGGCTTTGGCCGATGAGTTCTTCGCTATGGCCAAGGAGCGTGGTATGGTCGGCATCAAGGGTCACCGTCTGGTTGGTGGTTTCCGTGCTTCGTGCTACAATGCCTGCCCCGTGGAGGCTGTTGAGGCGCTGGTTAAGTGTATGCAGGATTTCGAGAAGATGCACGCCTAACGTATGGCACTCACCTATCATCTGCCCAAGAGCAACCCCTTTGTGGGAGATATTACCGAGTTTGCCGACTCGGAGTTGATGTACTTTACTGAACTTAAAAAACCTATGAAGATACTTATAGCAACCGAAAA
>JAFOXS010000322.1 GCA_017391665.1 Alistipes sp.
AATGTTGACGCCATTCTTCCATATTCTGTAGTCCAGGTGCGGGCCTGTCGATGTACCCGTGCTGCCCACGTATCCAATCAGATCACCCTGCTTTACGCGAGTGCCCTTGTTGATGCCCTTTGCAAATCCTCGCAGATGCAGATAACCCGTCTCGAGGTTGCCGGCGTGCTTGATGCGGAGTGTGTTGCCTCCGCCGCCACTCCAGCCCTTGAACGATACGACGCCATCAGCTACAGCGTGTACGGGTGTACCCGAAGGAGCGGCATAATCTACACCAAGGTGAGCCCTATACACTCGATGCACGGGATGCAAACGCGAGTGCGAGAATCGCGAACTGATGCGGGTGAACTTCAGCGGAGCCTTCAGCAGCTGCTTGCGCAGTGACGCACCGTTGTACTCCCAGTATTGTACCTTATCTCCCTGCTGGAACGGAATTGCATATACCTCCTTGCCGGCATGGTTGAACTTAGCTCCCCATATGCGGCCAATGCCTACATGTGTGGTGTCGATAAGTTTTTCGTCGTAGATAACGGTGAAGTTGTCACCCTTCTGGATGCCGAAGAAGTCTACGGTCCACTGATATATCTCCTCGAGCTCTGCAGCGAGTGCATATGGCAGATTGTCGCGCATGATAGCACCCCAGAGCGATGACTCGATCACCGACGAGCGCATCTGACGGCGGATGGTTACATCCTTCTCTCCAGAAGATATGGTGATGCTGTCGTTCTTGAAACCAAAGACAACATATTCGATCAAATCCTTCTCATATACAAAGTAATCCAGACGGCTGCCTGTGGTGGAATCCTGTGCCAGAAATACGGTGTATGGTCTGTCGGCACGAATCTGTCGTAGGGGGAATACATCCTTTGCAACTTTGTCCAGACGATCTACCGTTGCAGCCGAAACTCCATAGCGACCAAGTAGTTTGCCCAGGGTCTCGCCTTGAGCAATGGTTCCCGATTCGGTATGATAATTGTCGGCTATGATGCCGAACAGCATAGTGTGTTGAGGCTCTTCCGTTTGCTGGATGTTTTCTTCATCCGAACGCTCGCTGCGGCACGCCGCAGGAAGGAAGAGCAGGAGTGTAAGTATTGAGTATATAAATCGTTTCATTGTATCACAAAATTAATAAAATTTTTGATATTTAGGATGGTTCTTTTGTTAAAATAGGCTACCGTTTGGATAAAAAACGAAATTTGCGTTGGAATGTTGCAAATAAATGGTTATCTTTGACCGAATTATATCATTTGGCGAACGTTTTGGCCAATTTTGTTTCGTAAAAGAACAAACCGAAAACAGATGAAATTTCTTCTTAAGTTGCTCTCTTATCCTTATCGAATGGCGATAACTATTCGTCATTGGATGTTCGATTGCGGTTTGTTGAAGAGCCATTCGTTCCCTGTTCCTATCATCTGTGTGGGCAATATCACAGTCGGTGGTACGGGCAAAACCCCTACAGCCGAGATGATTGTGGGTTATATGCAGTCGCACTACAATGTGGCTCTGCTTTCGCGCGGTTATGGCCGTCGTACGAAGGGTTATCTCGAGGTTAAGACCTCGTCGTCGTATCGTGATGTGGGCGATGAGCCGTTGCAGATCAAACTCAAATATCCCGATGCACTGGTTGTTGTGTGCGAGAAGCGCGTTGAGGCTATGGAGCGCATCATGCGTGAGCATCCCGAGATAAATCTTGTCGTGATGGATGATGGATTCCAGCACCGCCATGTCGAAGCACGTATCAATGTGGTGATTGTGGACTCTACCCGCCCCTATTATGAGGATGACTTCCTGCCCGCAGGTACCCTGCGTGACAAGGTGTCGTCGCTGGATCGTGCTCACTATTTCATCGTTACGAAGTGTCCTGCCGATATGCAGCCTATCGCGCAGCGCATGTGGCGCAAGGAGTTACATAAGATAGCCTACCAGAAGGTGTATTTCACCCGCGTAGTGCCGACCAAGGCTGTGTCGTTGTTCCAGACGCCTAATGTGCTCAATCCTGGCGATCAGGTTATTGCTATGTCCGGCATAGGTAACCCCAAGGCCTTTGTTGCAGGTGTGCGCAAGTTGTACGATGTGAAGGCTAAACTCAACTTCTCGGATCATCATGTCTATTCAGTATCGGATATTGAGCGTATCGTAGCCCTGCTGGAAAAGTATCCGCAGGCTATGTTGCTAACCACGGAGAAGGATGCCGTGAAGCTACGTCGTAGTCGCCGTGTGCCCGACATTATGCGTGAGCGACTGTTCTATCAGCCGTTGAAGGTGGAGTTCCTCGAAGGCTCGGACGAAGACTTCCTCGGAACATTGAAGAAGGATCTTGAGGGTAAGGTGCATCTGGATGCATAACCGATCTATTAGGTATTTGAAAACAAAGAAAATCGTAGAAAATATGGTAAATAAAGTTATTTTGGTGGGCAATGTAGGCCTTGATCCCGAGGTTCGAACTACGGAGTCGGGTGTGAAGGTTGCTCGCGTGCGTTTGGCTACAACCGAGCGTATTTATAATCGTCAGACAAACGAGACATCAGACTATACCGAGTGGCATACTATCACTTTGTGGCGTGGTTTGGCTGATGTCGTGGATCGCTATGTGCGTAAGGGTAGCCAGCTCTATATTGAGGGTCGTCTGCGTACTCGCGAGTGGACAGATAAGGATAATATCAAGCGTTATACCACGGAGATTATGGCCGATGATATGAAACTCCTGGGTCGTCGTTCTGATGGACAGCAGGGTAGCCAGCAGGGTGGAGGTTACACTCAGCCACAGCAGGGCGGATATTCACAGCCGAGCGGTGCTTCATATGCGCAGCCCGCGCAGCCTGCTCCGTCGTCATCAATCCCTGCACCGCAGGATGATCCCGACGATCTGCCGTTCTAATTATAATAAAGGCATGAATAGAATCTGTCCGAAATTTCGGGCAGATTTTTTTGTCGATAAAGTTCTGATATAGTGCAATCGTTACCAAAATGTAACATACTTACATTTTGGTGCCATCTTGTTTTTGGCGTTGCTGCACGCTATCTTTGTTCATAAATTTAAAGTAAACGAGATATGAAAAAGATTTTATTTGTAACGTTTGTAGCGTTGTTTGCTGTATCATCGCTGGCATTTGCCCGCGGTGGTTCAGAGTCAGAGCGTAAGGCTGTGGAGGCGATTGTGGATGCATATATCAAGACCATCAATGATGGCGATTTGGAGCTGGTTGGCAAGATCTGGTCGCACGATGAGCGCGCTTCGTTTATTGGTCCGCAGGGCCGCTTCTCGGGTTATGAAGAGGTCCGCGACAAGCTTGTGATGAGTTTCAAGAATGGCTTTGCAAAGCGCAATCTGCGTAAGGATGAACTGATTATTGTTATTGAGGGTAAGTCGGCGTGGGCAGAGTTTACCTGGACATTCGACTCTGTGGGTAAGGATGGCACGGAGCGTACATCGCGTGGACGTGAAACGCAGATTTTTAGAAAGGAGAAGGATGGCTGGAAGTTGATGCACATTCATTATTCGGGCATACGCAGCAACAACTAATATAGAAAAGGCTACCCATCAGGTAGCCTTTTCTGTTATTCTATTTCACATTTTACACATTCGATACCAACTCGTTGCAGGAGTTTCAGACCATCCTCTGAGCGGTAGTCGTCGCAATATACCACACGCTTGATACCTGCCTGAATAATCAGCTTGGAGCACTCGATGCAGGGCGCAGCCGTGATGTAGAGAGTCGACCCATCGCAGTTGTTGGCACTCTTGGCAACCTTTGTAATGGCATTTGCCTCGGCGTGCAGAACGTAGGGCTTGGTCTTGCCCGTGAGTTCGTCCTCGCAGATGTTCTCAAAGCCCGATGGCGTGCCGTTGTAGCCGTCCGAGATAATCATCTTATCCTTGACAATCAGGGCACCCACCTGACGGCGTACACAGTATGAGTTCTCTGCCCATACGCGCGCCATGCGCAGGTAGCGCATATCTAACTGGCGTTGTTTCTCCTCCTGGTATCCCATCTCTTACATTCCTTTACCGTGGCACTGCTTGTACTTCTTGCCGCTACCGCAGGGGCAGGGGTCATTGCGGCCCACCTTCTTCTCAACCTTGATGGGTGCGGGCTTCGACTTCTCAGCCTGGCCAGCGGCAGCTGCGGCAGCCATGCGTGATGCCTGCAACTTGTTTACATCAACCTTGGCCTTCTGCTGGCGCTCCTGCTGAACAGCCTCGGGGTTGTTCTCACGTGTGGGGATGTATGCCTTGTTGAGAATACCCAACGCCTCGCGATTCACCTTCTGCAGCATCTTAGAGAAGAGCTCGTATGACTCCAGTTTGTAGATCAACAACGGATCCTTCTGCTCATACTGTGCATTCTGTACACTCTGGCGCAACTCATCCATCTCGCGCAGATGCTCACGCCATGCGTCGTCGATGGTGGTGAAGAGCACGATCTTGGCAAATACCTTATAGATGTCCATGCCATCCGATGCCTTGCAACGCTCCAGCGATACGGGGACGTGGAATCCAAGGTGACCATCGGTGATGGGGAAGTGCATTACGCGATCCATCATCAACTCATTCTCCTTGTAGATAACCTCCATGGTCTTGCGTACGGTGTCGGCAACGGCCTTCTGGCGACGTGCAAAGAGGTTGTGCAAATCCTCTACGATCCACGCTACAATCTCCTTGGGCTTGGCTGCATTGTACTTAGCCTCATCGAATGAGGGCTGAAGTGCCACCTCGCGGATAAGCTCGAATGAGAATGACTCATAGTCCATACCCTCGTGAGCCTCCATGAAGCTCTCGGCATAGTCGCATATGATGTTGTTCAAATCGATCTCGATCTGCTCGCCATACAGGGCATGGCGACGGCGTGTATAGATAACCTCACGCTGTGAGTTCATTACATCGTCATACTCCAGCAGTCGCTTACGGATACCGAAGTTGTTCTCCTCGACCTTCTTCTGTGCACGCTCGATAGCCTTGGTCATCATTGAGGCCTGGATAACCTCGCCCTCCTGAATACCCATTCTATCCATCATCGATGCGATACGCTCCGAACCGAACAGACGCATCAAATCGTCCTCCAGCGATACGAAGAACTGTGATGAACCGGGGTCACCCTGACGTCCTGAACGGCCTCGCAACTGGCGGTCAACACGACGGCTCTCGTGGCGCTCCGTACCAATGATAGCCAAACCGCCTGCGGCCTTAGCCTCGGGAGAAAGTTTGATATCGGTACCACGACCTGCCATGTTTGTAGCGATGGTAACCTGGCCCGAGCGACCTGCCTCGGCAACAATCTGCGCCTCCAGCTGGTGCTGCTTTGCGTTGAGGACATTATGCTTGATGCCGCGCAACTTAAGCATACGGCTCAAAAGCTCTGAAATCTCGACCGATGTGGTACCAACCAGCACGGGACGATTCTCGTTAACGAGACGAACGATCTCCTCAATTACGGCGTTGTACTTCTCGCGCTTGGTCTTGTAGATCAAATCCTCACGGTCATCACGCAGAATGGGGCGGTTGGTGGGGATAACCACCACGTCCAGCTTGTAGATGTTCCAGAACTCCGATGCCTCGGTCTCAGCCGTACCGGTCATACCAGCCAGCTTGTGATACATACGGAAGTAGTTCTGCAGTGTAATGGTTGCGAAGGTCTGTGTAGCAGCCTCAACCTTTACGCGCTCCTTGGCCTCGATAGCCTGGTGCAAACCGTCAGAGTAGCGGCGACCGTCAAGGATACGACCTGTCTGCTCATCGACGATCTTAACCTTGTTGTCCATTACGACATACTCCACATCCTTCTCGAACATTGAGTATGCTTTCAAAAGCTGGTTCACGGTGTGAACACGCTCCGACTTTATTGAGTAGTCGTTGATAATCTGATCCTTGCGCTGAGCCTTCTCCTCTACGGTGAGCTCCTCCTTCTCCAACTCGGCAACCTCCGATCCGATGTCGGGCAGCACGAAGAACTTATCCTCGTTGAAGTACTTCGACAACACCTCGTGACCCTTGTCGGTGAGCTCTACCGAGTGCAGCTTCTCATCGATTACGAAGTACAGATCCTCGATAATCTCGGGCATACGGCGGTTGTTGTCCTGCATATAGATGTTCTCCGTCTTCTGGAACTGCACCTTGATGCCGGGCTCCGAGAGGAACTTGATGATAGGCTTATACTTGGGCAGACCCTTGTGCGCACGATAGAGCAACTTGCCACCCTCGTCAACCTTACCCTCAGTGAAGAGACGACGTGACTCGGCTACAAGGCCAGTAACGAGATTCTTCTGCAAGTTGTAGAGGTGCTCAATCGAGGGACGATAGTTCTCGAACATCTGGTCGTCGCCCTTGGGTACGGGACCCGAGATGATAAGCGGCGTACGAGCATCGTCGATCAATACCGAGTCGACCTCATCGACAATTGCGTAATGGTGCTTGCGCTGTACCAAATCCTTCGGAGAAGATGCCATATTGTCACGCAGGTAGTCGAAGCCGTACTCGTTGTTCGTACCGAAGGTAATGTCGGCGAGGTATGCCTTGCGGCGAGCCTCTGAGTTGGGCTGGTGCTTGTCGATGCAATCTACCGACAGACCGTGGAACTCATACATGGGACCCATCCACTCCGAGTCACGACGTGCCAGGTAGTCGTTCACAGTCACTACATGCACACCCTTGCGAGCCAAAGCGTTGAGGAATACGGGCAGCGTTGCTACCAATGTCTTACCCTCACCCGTAGCCATCTCGGCAATCTTACCCTTGTGCAGTACAACACCACCGAAGAGCTGTACATCGTAGTGAATCATCTCCCACTTCAGATCGTTGCCCGCTGCCATCCAGTGTGTAGCGTAGATAGCCTTGTCATCCTCGATGGTTACAAAATCCTTGTGCGCTGCCAGGTTGCGGTCGAAGTCGGTTGCTGTAACAACTACGGTCTCGTTCTGCGTGAAACGGCGAGCCGTATCCTTCATGATGGCAAATGCCTCGGGAAGGATCTGATCCAGCTGCTCCTCGATCTTCTCGTCGATGCGCTTGGTGGTATTCTCAATATCCTTTGAGATCTTCTCCTTCTCCGAAAGCGAGATGTCGCCATGCTCCAAACGATCCTTCTGCTCTACAATGTGAGCCTCGTCGGCTGCGATTGCATCGGCAATACGGCGCATAAGGGCTGCGCTGCGCTCACGCAACTCATCATTTGAGAGACGCTCGATAGAGGGGTATATCTCCTTGATCTTACGAACATAGGGCTCAATCTGCTTGCGATCCTTGTCGCTCTTCGAGCCAAAGAAGAATTTAATTACATTACTTACGATATCCATATTATTTTGCTTTATTTTCTTTTTCGCTTATTTATCCAACAAAGATAGTGATTTCTACGCAAATAGCAAAATTTTGCCATTCGCGCAGCCATTATTTCACGATTTTGTCCAAATATGTGATTTATACCTCCTCTTCGAGGCTCTCGACGGGTGCCGTTTTATCAAGAATCTGCTTACCCACGAGGCACTCCTCGCAACGACGGTCACGGCAATATTCGAACGATAGTTGCAGCAGAGCCTGCGAGTCAAAGGCCGTGCGAGCCAGAGGGCCAAAGCTGTTCCATTGAGCGATGATGGAGTTTTTCTCCGCAGGCAGACTCTCCAGCAGTCCAAGAGCTCGCGAGTACAGACGCTCATTGCCCGTGTATGATGAGTAGGCAAACTGCATCTGCACAACAAGATTGATGGCCAGAAGATCGGTCTTTGTGCGACCCGTACGTTTAGCGACCGATGGTGATGTGGATGCTGGGATGTAGTGTGTCTGCCAATAGGGCAGGGTCTGGCAGCTGAACAGATTATATACATCATCACCCGATGTGCAAGCAAGCATGCGATCCATCATCTCGCGTGTATAGGTGATAAATGAAGCCACCTGCGACAGACGCAGGATGGGATGGTTGTTGGGATATATGCGTTTGAGTCTCCATGCCGATGCCTCCATTGCCGTGATGGAGTATTTGGTGGAGAGGTATGAGAAATTACGTTTGAGGTTGAGTATATACTCATCGTGAGGATACAACGTCAGCAGGCCCGATGCTCCAATAAGCAATGCCTCGACATTGGCCGCCACCTCCCTTTCGCGCAACAGTATGGCGTAGGGTACACGGCGTGCCAATTCGGTGAATGCCTCCTTGTTATCCACGCCTCCCATCGTGCGCATCAGCATCGTGTAGAATGTCTGCTGCCAATCCTGCTGGCACTCCTCGAAGATGTGGTTTATGTCGCTGTTCTTGCGCGACAGGCGCTCGAAACCTAATTTGTTGTATATGTCCAGACGGTGCAGCGTATCTAACTTTGAGAGATAGCCGCCACAGCCGAAGTATGATGCTCCGGCCTTCAAACGGTTTATGTTTCTCTTACGCTCGTCCATCTTCAATCTCGCTACAATAGGTTAAGCTCCAGCAGCGCCTCCTCGCTCATCATGCTGCGATCCCAGGGCGGATCGAATGTAAGCATGATATTGACAGACTTCACGCCAGCAACCTTCTTGACCTGGGTGTTGATGTCATCAACCAGAATATCGGCCATGGGGCAGTTGGGCGCTGTCAGCGTCATGCGTATGTTGGCTACCCCTTCGGGATCGAAGTCGATCTCGTAGATAAGTCCCAGATCGTAGACGTTGACGGGGATCTCGGGATCGTATATGTTCTTGAGCGTGAGAACAATCTCGTGCTCAATCTTTAAAATCTCTTCCGGTGTCATCATATCCTTATGATTTAGAGAAAGCCAATGCGTACATCTTCATCTGCTTGATCATTGCCAGCAGCCCATTGCTGCGTGTGGGGGAGAGGTTTTCGCCCAAACCGATGGCATCGATAAAGTAGAGCTCCATATCGAGAATCTCCTGGGGTGTGCGTCCGTTCATTACGCGGATGAGCAGCGCTATGATACCCTTGGTGATGATGGCATCACTATCGGCGGCAAAATACACCTTGCCATCCTCCATGCGGGCATCTACCCATACGCGCGATTGGCAGCCTTTAATTACGTAATTGTCGGTGCGGTGCTCGGGCGCAATGGCGGGAAGCGTGTCGCTCAATTCAATCAAGTAGTCATATTTGTCAAGCCACTCGTCAAAGATCGAGAACTCGGCAATGATTTCTTCCTGAATATTGTCTTTCATATCTCTATTCGTAAATAATCGTTATCTCTTCGCCCTCGGCGGCTGACGGTGCCATGATGCCGAGTATCTCGGCCTGGGTTGCGGCCAGCGAGGTCATATCTATCTTGTCGTTACGCAGTTGCGCTTTGCAGCCTGCGCCATAAATGATCAGTGGCACTTGCGTGTCATAGCGATACATCGAGCCCGACATCGAACGTGTCTGCTCCCTCTCCTCGATCCATTCGGGCATCAGGTTCAACACCACATCTCCCGAACGGCGGGGGTAGAATCCGTTCTGTATCTTGCGACCATATCCACTTCCAAAATAACTGCCACGCATCGACTCTGCCGTCACGGCCTGCGATACGCCACGCAGTTGCATGACAAATGTGGCCACATCGTTCTGAATCTGCTCCAGCGACAGACCTTTGTCCATGATAAGATTGTGATTCAGATATATGGCGCGGTCGATGCATCCCAGAATCCAGTCCCCATTGCCATATAACGAACCGATGAAGGCATTGGTAATAACCTCGGCCTGACGTACATTGAATCGCTCACGAACATCCTCCGTCGCATTGTACGAGGGGCTTGTGCCATGATCCGATGTAAGGACGATGAGTAGTTGCTCGGGAGCAGCGACCTGCGTTGCAAGGAACGAGAGAAAACTCTCCAGATCGCGATCCAGACGGTACAACATATCCTCGTACTCAACCGATTCGGGACCGAAACGGTTGCTGATAAGTCGAGGTGTGTCGAGTACAATGTTGAGCATGTCGGGCACAGCATCACCACCCATCTTGTTGTGGACAACTACCTCGCGGGCAAAGGCCAGCATGGCACTGTTGCCGGCCGGCGTGTAGCACATCTGGTAGTAGATGTCATCCATTGTGCCTTTGGCAAGGGGCGTTTCCTGTACGTGTATGATGCGTTTGTTTGTCTTGCTCTGCAATCCCTCTACGACCGACACCTGCGAGTTGTGGTAATTGTCATAGGGCAGGAGCGATGTCCAGCGCTTTATGGCATACTCCTCATTCTGGTCCTGATAGTTGTAGTCGGCAATCCACTTGGGCAACTCCTTCGAGTAGTATGAAGATGTTGTCCATGACGATTGCAGCGTCTCCATCCAATATACCTCACCAGAGCGTCCTGCCATTACAATTGCCGAGAGAGGCTCAACGGCAATGGTTGCAATGTGGCTGTCGGGATGTTGCTGAGCCAATGCATCCGAGAGTGTCTGTGCTACCAGATTTCGGGGCGAGTAGCTTCCCGAACCACCGCTGTAGTTTACGCTCTGCTCTTTCCTGTCCTCGATGAGCGACACCTCCTTATTACCCACATAGTCAAACCATCGGTCGGCAACCACGCCGTGAATCGATGGTGTGGCTCCTGTCGAGAGCGTAGCCAGCGATACGGGTGTTGTCGTCTGCATATAGTCGTATGAGGCGTTGGTGAAGCGTTGACCGCCATTGATGATACGGCGCAGACCGGCGCTGGAAAAGTTGTCGGCGTAGCGATCCAGATCGTTTGCGCCCATCGAACTGATGACGATGTTTACGACCAGACGAGGCTCCGTCTGTGCCATGGCCATCGATGCGGCTGACAGGATAAATACTGCAATTACAACTATATATCGAGTAAATCTCATTATTGCGAATTATGTTGGGATGTAAAATTAGTAATTTTATTTATAAATAGGTGTCAAAAAACTCTTTTTCCTTTGCCATGCATACGCTGGGGTGCTCGCTCTCAAGTTGCATGATCTTCTCCCGTTGTGTGCGGCAAAAAGTCTTGTACTCCTGTCCATTTCTATTAAATGGGCGATGCTCTGAAGCTTTTACGATACGCTCAATGCGCTCATTAAGCGCTTTTGTCTTATCCGAAAAGGCCACCTCGCCAAAACGCTCCCAGATGTAGTCTATGGCCATGCGTGAAGGGTGAGTCATGTCGTCGGCATAGAATCTATAGTCGCGCAGTTCGTCCATAACTATCTCATAGGATGGGAAGTAATATGCATTGGGACACGCCTTCTGTATTAAGTCAACGGCTACGCGTAGCGTTGCCTTGCTAAGCGAATTCTGCTCCAGCCCGTCAGCCAGGTGTCGCACGGGACTCACTGTAAATATAACCTGCTTGCCGGCAAGAGGACCCTGCATCAATGAGATGTATCGTGTGGCTATCTGCTCGGCTCTCATCATCTCACGCAGAAAGAGCGCTTGCGGCTGCTTGTGGCAGTTGGCCACCACGTCGCCACTCTGCTTATTGCGAAACACGAATGCCGTGCCAAAGGTGAGGATTACCACCTGCGCATCCTTAAGAGCCTGTGCTCCATGCCTAACGGCCTCTTGCATTGCCGCCAGTGCATCGGTGGCATCGGTGGCGGAAAAGTCTGAGTGAAAGTCATACGAGAACCATCGCTCATTGCCATGCGCAAGATCCTCTGCCGCAGGGAGTGCTCCGTTGTCGCCGCGCGCTACGGCATCGAAGCGATCGAGCGTTGCGGCTATGGACTCGGGGTTGAAGAGTATTCCCGTGGGCGATGATGTGACGCAGAATTTCGCGCGCGACAACCGCTCTGCCACATTGCTGGCAAAGCATGAGCCGAGTGAGAGGATCGTCTGTGAGTGGTCGATTCTCCTGTCAAATGGTTTGAGCTCTATGGTTGTGCGGAACTGCATATTTTCTTCTATATTTCACTAAGTTCCAGCCAGCGCATCTCCTTTTCGGCAATCTCTTCTATCAGCTCGCCTATGCGTGCTGCATTGGCAGCGAGTGCCTCGTGTGAGAGAGCCCCCGATGATAGCTGTGCTTCCAGATCGGACTTCTCTTGCTCAAGCTGCGGCAGCAGTTTCTCAAGCTCCTCCAATTCGCGCTGCTCCTTGTATGAGAGTTTCTTACGCGATGGCGTCGTGGGTGCGCTCTGCGGTTTATTCTTTTGTGCTTTCTCGGCAGCAATCTTTGCTATGCGTGCCTCCTCGGCCTCTTGCTCCTTGATATATTCGCGGTACTCGCTATATTGACCGACAAAATCCTTCACGGCACCACCCTCACGGAAGATGAAGAGGTGATCTACGGTCTTGTCAAGGAAGTAACGGTCGTGTGAAACGATCAGCAGCGAACCCTTGAAGGCCATCAGATACTCCTCCAGTACGTTGAGTGTCAGGATGTCGAGGTCGTTTGTCGGCTCATCCAGAATGAGCAGATTGGGGTTCTGCATCAAAACGGTCAGCAGATACAGGCGTCGTTGTTCGCCACCGCTGAGTATATCTACTCGTTTGTTGTGCGAGTCGGGCGGAAAGAGGAAGCGGTTGAGCATCGTTGTTGCCGATACGCTATGGCCATCCGATGCCTCCACCGTTTCGGCTATGTCGTGCACGATGTCAAAGACTGTCTGTCCTGGCTTGAACGATATGCCACTCTGGCGATAGTAACCTATGCGTAGCGTCTCGCCGCGCTCAATCTTGCCCGAGTCGGCCTGCAATACGCCAGTCATAAGGTTGAGGAATGTGCTCTTGCCGGCGCCGTTCTTGCCGACAATACCCACACGCTCACCCTTGGTGAATTTATACGAGAAACGGTCGAGCATGGTGCGCTCACCAAAGCGCAGCGTCAGATCCTCGCAGTCGATGATCTTGCCTCCAAGACGCGATGTCGCAACATCGATGGTCATGTCCTTGCGGGCAAGTGAAACCGATGCCTTGTCCTTAAGGTCGTAGAAGGCGTTAATACGGTAGCGGGCCTTGCCTGTGCGGGCCTGCGGCGTGGAGCGAATCCACTCCAGTTCGCGGCGCAGAAGGTTGCGGGCCTTGTCGATATTGGCCTGCATGTTTATATATCGCTCCTCGCGTTTTTCTAAGAATGCGGAGTAGTTGCCTCGGTATGTGTATAGGTTGCCGCGATCCAGCTCAAAGATCGTGTTACATACACGATCCAGGAAGTAGCGATCGTGCGTAACCATGAGCAGTGTGCAGCGTGCCTTCTGAAGATAGCTCTCCAGGTACTCGATCACATCAATATCGAGGTGGTTTGTCGGCTCGTCCATTACAAGGAAATCGGCCTCCTGCAATAGCAGGAGCGCGATGGCGGCACGCTTGGCTTCGCCTCCCGACAACTCGCCCATTGGCTGATCCAGACGGGTGAGTTTCATCTCCGAGAGCACCTGCTTGATGCGCTGCTCGGCACTCCATCCATCCGCAGCATCCATGGCGGCCATGGCCTGTTCGATCTTGCGTTCGTCACCCGAGGCGATAGCCTGCTCATAGGCTCGGATCACATCGTAGGTCGCTCCAAGACGTGAATAAACCTCATCAAATAGAGTGTTCTTGGGGTTAAAGTCGATATTCTGGTCAAGAAAAGCAACCTTAATATCCTTCATGAACTTCACCTCGCCACCTCTGTCCGATGAGTCCATGCCGGCCAGAATCTTCAGCAGCGAACTCTTGCCCGTGCCGTTGGGGGCTATGAGCGCAATCTTATCGCCCTCGTTGATATTGAACGAGATGTTGCGAAAGAGAGTCTTGTCGCCGTAAGACTTGCTGATATTCTCTACCTGAAGAAAACTTGCCATCTTTTATATATATGTGTCTATTTAATAGTCTGTACTTTGAAGGGTTTCTTAGAGGCCTTCTTTGCTGCCTTCTGGCAGTAGGGTGCCGTAGCGTCGGTAACCTTCACATCACCCAAGTCCAAACGTAGTCCATTGCCCATCATCGAGCGGTGGGTATAGGGCTTGATAAGTGTTTCATACCAGGTGCAGGCCAGCGCATAGCGGCCAGCGCCGAGGTCCATATGATAACCGTCGCGGGTGATATCCTTGGGCGAGTTGTTGATCGCCGACTGACGCAGTGACTGAATAGCCGTACCAGAGGGGATGATATTCTTGATCGCCTTGAACTCCTTCTTCAGGCGGTGCACGCAATCGGTTATGGCCTTATACATCTTCTGCTGGTCGCGGTCGTAGTTGGGGAAGTCGCCGTGCGTGCTCTCCTTTGCATACGACCACGTCATATGCCACACGAGCTCTGCCTGGGGTTGGACCTTGCTCACTATTGCAATCAGACGGTCCAGGTGTGGTACATAACTCTCATATTTGCCCGATTGTCCCGACACCTGCTGCAGAGTGATAATATCCCATTCGCCCATCTCCAAGGCGTGCTGAATCGGAACCATCTCCTCACTCTTTACCCAGCGATTCTCGCCAGCCTTTGAGTGGTAGAACTCATAGGCTGCCTCCTGCGTGTTGTAGCACTTGACGTGACGTTCCAGCGAGCATCCTCCTATATGGAGGCGTGCCAGCTCGACATTCTCAATGCCCAGATCCTCCAGCAGTGCAGGCAGATGCTCCATGCCGTCATTCGAGAATGAGTTGCCAATGGCCAAAATGCGAAGAGTCTCGCCATACTTGCGTGCCGTAGCAGGTGTGGCCATCAGCAGCAGTGCCATCAGGCCAAGCATAAGGGTAAATGTTCTTTTCATATGCCGTTAATAGTATTGATCGTACATCGACTGGCTCTTGTCGTACTTCAGATCCTGCAGCGATGCTGCCTTCACACCGATGTGGAAACTCCAGCTCTTGTAGTGTCCGAACGGAATCCACGAGAATGACATCTGCCAGCAGTGCAGATCTCGCGTGATGTTGATCGAAGAGGTTGTGAGTTTACCCTTCGCCAGGTCAAATCCTCCCGAGATTGTGGCTGACATCTTCTTCGAGAATGTGATACTTCCGTTGAATCCGATCGTCTGCGTGACATTGCGTTTATAACCCGTCGTGCCGTTGTTGACGTACGCCAGATTATAGTTGATATTGTAGTTGAATCCGAAATTCCACGGTATCGAGAAATCATAGTACATTTGTGACATGTATTGTCGCCTGAGCGTGGGATCCATCGTTCCGTAGGGATCGTAGAATGGATTCATATACTCGGGCGGTATGCTGTTGATGTCGTTGATGGCGGGCTGCGATGAGTTGCGCGACTGGAAAGTATAACCGAAACTCCAGCCTGTGCTGACGATACGGCCCAGGTTGCCTCGGCTCCATGTGAGTTTATTGTAGCGTCGGCCTTCGGGTGTCACCTCGTAGGGATCCAACACTGCTCTCAGGTTGATACCGAATTTCTTTGAGATTGTCGAACGCAGCGATAGCGAGATGTTCGACAACTTCATCGAGTCGGCCAGGAAGTTGTATGATCCGCCGATGCTAAAGTCGTCGATAATCTTCAGTTTTCTTACACCCGTCGAGTCGCGCTTGCTCAATACCTTGGCCTCAAGACTCTGCGAGAGGTTGAAGTTAAGGGATGCACTGCGCCCCGATGTGGGTACGCCGAATGCATTGTCGCTAAAGGGCGAATATACCGTTACGCGGCCCGTTGAGTCGCTCTGCACGGTCTGATAGTATCCATACTTTTGGTCGCTGAAGTCGGGGGCGTATGATATCGATACCGAAGGAGTGATCGTGTGGCGCAGAGCCTGCAGTTTAAAGTCCTTGTACTTCTCTCTTACCTGCCACTGACCGTAGAGTACGGTGGCCATCGATACGCCAGCGTTGTAGTTGTACAGGCGATAGAAGCCATATTCGGGATCGAGATTCTCAACCCTGTTGGTCTCGGGGTTCCACTGTCGGTCAACCTTCTTGAAATACCAGCGCTCCGAGTAGTTGACGTTCGGAGTTACGGTGATGAAGTTCAGCAGGTTGAACGATGCCTGAATGGGTATGGTGTGCTGCACGCCGTGGCGCATGTTCTGCAGTGTCTCGCTGGTGAAGAAGTTGCTCTCCTTGGCCTGTACTGAGTTTGTCAGCTTGGCGGCATAGCTCATCGATATCTTCTCATACCAGCGCTCCTTGCCGATGCGGCTCTTGCGCTTCAGGGGGAAGAATTTCGATACGTTGAACGATATGTTGGGCAGCGTTACCGAGAGAGCCTGTGTCTGCGAGTTCTGCGATACGGCCAGATTCATCGAGAGCGAGAAGGGTGTTCCTGCCCAGTTCTTCGAGTAGGCGATAGATGAGTTGGTCTGCGTGGCAAGCATGTCGTTGAGCGTGGTAGCCGAATAACGGCTATATCCGCTCGATGCAAGGTTTACCGAGGCTGAGAATGTCGATCCGGGGTTGGCTTTGGCATCCTGAGAGTGTGTCCACTGCAGACGGAAGTTGTTCTGCTTGACAAAGTCGGGGTCGCCCTTGTCACCCGAGCGGATGCTTGAGTAGTCGAGGGTGAAGTTACCCGTGTACTTGTAACGCTTCAGGTATCGGGATGTAGCCTGCACCTCCCATGATCCCAACGTGTAGAATCCACCCGTCAGGGCGAGATCCATGTAATCACTAAGTGTGAAGTAGTAACCCAGACCACGCATATAGAAACCTCGTCGGGCCTCCTCGCCATATGATGGCATCAATATACCCGATTTGGGTCCGCTGCTCAGAGGGAAGAATCCCTCGGGCAGACCGAGGAAGGGGATCTCGACATCCTCGATTACGAGGTGACCGCCACCCATGATCACTTTGCCGTTGTCGCCGGGGATAACCTTGGCCTTGGACATGTAGTAGTAAAAGTGGGGGTGCTCGGTCTCGTCGCAAGTGGTGTACATACCATTTGCGATGTGGATGGTGTTGTCCTCCATGCGCTTCACATCATTACCGATGAGCCAGCCATCGCCCTGCTGTGTGGCAATACCCTTGATCTTGGCACGCTGTGTCTCGATGTTGTAGGTGATCGTGTCCATATTCAGCGAGGTTTCACCCTGCGTGAACAGAGGGCGGGTCGAGACGACCTCTCCATTAACCGAATCGGTCTTGCCGTAGGCGTAAATGCTCTTATTGTCGAGGTCGATATCCATGTAATCGGCCTTCAGGTTCATGTTGTCGTATGTGACATCACCCTGCTCGTAGATATAGACACGATTGTTGCGTAGGTCGTAGAAGAGAGAGTCCGATGCTCGTCCCGTAATCATCCTGTCCAGACCCGATACAGCCTTGCGGCGTGCAGCGGTATCTGCTGCCTGGGATACGGTGTCGCGCTCGGATACGACACTCTGGCGCAATTCGCGAGAGCGAGTGGTATCCTGACGTAGCAGTGATGTCCTGCTGATGGTCGCAGCATGTTGCATCGGTGCAAATCCGAAGACAAATTGCACCAATAGCAGCACAATGGCCACAGAAAGGAGATATTTAACGTTTAATTTACCCAAAATCTCAATAATTTTTTGTACCTTTGCCGACGCGTCGGCAAAACCGCTCGGATGAGAGCCATTGGCCTGTGTCAGAGCGATATTTTAACCGACAAATATAGCGTTTTTTTGTCTATTATCGCTAATAGTTCGGGTTTTTTATGAAACATAAAGTTGGTTATTTAATAATACTTCTTTTTGTGGCTCTGTTTGCTCGGCCCACTCTTGCCCAGAATAACGAGGCAGGAGTGCGCGTTATTGTCATCGATGCAGGTCATGGCGGTAGTGCATTTCCGGGTGCTGTATATGGAGGCGTAAAGGAGAAGGATATCAATCTCGCCGTTGCGCTGAAACTCGGCGCATTGATCGAGAAGGAGCTGCCAACGGTAAAGGTTGTCTATACCCGAAAGAGCGATAAGGCGCTGGGCAAGAGTCTGAATGAGGATCTTTCGGCCCGAGCCGATATTGCCAACAAAGCTGGCGGCGATTTCTTTATCTCGATTCATGCCAATGCCGCTCCGAAAGCCACGTCGGTGCAGGGCGCCGAGACCATCATCATGGGCGAGAGCGCCAAGGAGACCAAATATAACGAGGATGTACTCTACGACAACAACAAGGATGAGTTGATTGATATGTCGGATGAGAATACGGCGGCTATGGTGCGAGCCTACATCCAGAACCTGCAGTTTACCTATGGCGAGTATAGCGAGATGATGGCTCGAATAATGCAGTCGCATTACCAGAAAGGTGGTCGTAAGGTACGTAATATGAAACGCCAGCTGCTGAAGGTGTTGTATGCTACCGATATGCCGAGTGTGCTTACCGAGCTGGGATTCATGTCCAATAAGAGCGAGCTGGCATATATGAACTCGGAGAAGGGTCAGAATGCCTATGCCCGAATGTTGTGTGATGCCGTCAAGGAGTATGTCGGTCATATTGATCGCCTTGCAGGCGTTGAGACCCCGATGCTCTCACCCTCGCAGGAGGTGGCGGAGGAGCCTGTAAAGACAGTTGTGGAAGCAACCCCGACAGCAGCCCCGAAGAGCGATGCCGTTGAGCAGAAGGAGCAGAGTGGTTATACCATCCAGTTGCTTGCTTCGGACAAGGCGATAAAGGAGAACGATAGCCAGTTCAAGAACTACCGCTCGAAGGTAGTGTGCTACATGGGTGGCGGAGTTTTGAAGTATAAATACTGCTACGGCAGTTATCCCACGCGTCAAGCCGCACAGCAGGATCTGACGGCCGTAAAACGCACCTTCAAGGATGCGTTTATTGTGCGCTATGAGGGTGAAAATATAGTGAAATAAAAAAACGAAAAACAATATGAAAAGAGAGATTAAAGTAGGTTTGTTTGCCGTGGCCGTATTGATTGTGGGCTGGGGCGTTATCCGATTCCTCAAGGGATCGGAGGTTTTTAGCAGCAGTAATACTTATTACGCATACTATACGCAGGTGGGTGGCCTGCAGCCTGCATCGCACGTTATGATTTCGGGTGTTGCCGTAGGTGCCGTATCGAGTGTGACGCTCAACGATGACCCCTCGAAGGGTGTGGAGGTTGAGTTCACCGTAAATAAGCGTTATAAGATTCCCGTAGACTCAAAGGCTCGCATCTTTACCGATGGCCTGATGGGAGGCAAAGCGCTTGAGATTGTTTATGGCGCCTCATCGGAGTATGTTCCCAAGAATGGTGAGATAGGATCGGATGTCAGCACCGACCTCTTTGAGATGGCAACATCGGAACTGGATTTTCTCAACGAGAAGATTGCAAGCGTAGTGGATGGCCTTACCCAGACACTCAATGGCGTGAATGCACTTTTGGCAGATAATACAACCTCGCTGTCGAGCATCGTGAAGAATGTCGATGGCGTTACAAGCAACGTAAATGCAATGCTTGTCAACGAGCGTGCTCATCTGGAGGAGGCTTTGGCATCGTTGAGCAAGTTCTCGAAGAGTCTGGGCGATAATGCCGATGCCGTTGGTGGCATCATTGATAATCTTAACAGCTTCTCTACGGAGTTGGTTGAGTCGGATTTCGCGGCCGAGCTGGAGAGCGTTGTCGGTCATATCAATAGCATCCTCTCTACTATCGAGCAGGAGAATGGCAGCGTTGGCAAGCTGCTTAACGATAAGGAGTTGTACGATAACCTTACATCGGCCAGCGATAACCTTTCAATCCTGTTGGAGGATCTGAAGGAGAACCCCCATCGATACATCAATATATCTGTGTTCGGAGCCAACCCCACAAAGAAGGTTGAGAAGGCGAAAGCCAAGGCC
>JAFOXS010000147.1 GCA_017391665.1 Alistipes sp.
ACCACTATGATCCCCTTGATCTCAAAGGCTACTATTAAGGGTGTTCCCGCATCGCAGTTCATCTCAAAGAAGAAGCTGGCACAGGTTGCTGCCGACACTATGGTTGGTGGTGCAACTCTTACCGGTTTGCTTGGCACGTCAGCATGGTATGCTCCCGGCGCAGCAGCAGCATCTGTTGTTGAGTCAGTATTGGGCGACCAGAAGCGTGTTATCCCCTGCAGCTGCTACCTGGAGGGTGAGTATGGCCAGAGCGACATCATGATTGGTGTTCCCGCTGTTATCGGCCGCAAGGGTATCGAGAAGATCGTTGAGATCGACCTTAACAAGGAGGAGCAGGCTCAGTTCGAGGCTTCTGCTGCTGCCGTTCGCAAGGTAAATCAGATTTTGGTTGATACCAAGGCTATCTAGCAAATAGCCAAAACAAAAAAAAGAAAAAATAATTGGGTAAGAAGTTCCCCGCCTATTGGTGGGGAACTTTTTTGTGCATATAAGAGGATTATGGCGCAAAAAAACCGCCTGACTCCTATGGGTCAGACGGCTCTCTATGTTTTATCTTTCTGCTGTTTAATTGATCGCCTTCCTGTCCTGTGCTATCTGCTCGGGGGCAGCGGCCTCCATCTCGTTCTGCATGCGGACCATCTCGGCAGCTTCGGCCGCGGCGGTGCAGTCGCCTATGCAGACGGGCATATTCCACGCAATCTGCAGCTTTGTCACGCCATCCAGCATTGCACGATACTCGGGCGAGTCGGCACTGGGGCAGAGAATCACCACAGCATCTACGTCGGTATATTCAGCAAAAAATTGCGTCACCATCGTCGCGTTATAAACGCGCGGCGAGTGACGCAATAGAATATTCTGCTCTGAGCAACCCAGGGCACGCAAACTCTCGATAGTAGCCGTCAGATAGTTATGGGCGAAGGTCGAATATTCGTCCACGATGACTATGCCAATCTTGAGTTGCTGCTCCATCTGGTATTAGTCGCCGATGAAGGTTGTAGCCTCGCGAGAATCCAATGATGAGGGATACTTATCCTGGATAGTCTTCAGCAACTCGTTAGCCTTCTCTACGTTGCCCATAGCACGGTAAGCCTGTGAAGCCTTACGCAAGTACATAGGAGTGGTGAACTGGTTGTCGCTTGCTGCGGCAGCCTTCTCGAAGAGTGATGCGCCCTTTGAGAGGTTGTCCTGCTCAACGGCGATATCGCCCTCGATACCGATAGCCATAGCGTTGATCATCTCACCTGCGGGGCCCTTTACGCTTGAGTAGTTCTTGATGTACTTCTCAGCCTGTGCCAAATCGCCAAGACGCAATGAGCAAGCTGCAGCGTACATGTTAGCCAGGTTACCTGCGGGTGTGTTGCCATACTGCTCTACTACCTGAGCGAAGCCGGGAGCCGATGCGTCGCCATTGAGTGCCAATGCGAAGTCGGCGTTATCCTGCTCGAAGCGGTACTGTGCCTCGAACAACATCTCCTGAGCCTTTGTCATGCGGGGCTCAACGATAACTTTCTTATAGCCGAATACTACGGCTGCCAATACGAAGATTGCAACGATAGCTACAACAACCATCTTGCTGTTCTTCTCAAAGAAGTTCTCGGTCTGCGTCTGAGCAGCTTCGAGCATCTCCTCCTGGGGTGTTAATACCTCTTTTGCCATAAAATTTATTAGTGTTTTAGTTAAAATCCACTTGATTCAAAGTGCAAAAATATAATAAAAAAAACAAAAAACATCGAATCTGCGCGTTAAAATGCTTTTCGTTGTTGGAAAAGCGTGCGATGTCGCCGAAAAATTGTACCTTTGAGGTATAAAACCCTATGTTATGCGCCTGAAAAAGTTATCACTCATCAATTTCAAGAATCTCTCGCAGACCGATATCGCACTCTCCGAGGGGATTAACTGCTTTGTGGGTGACAACGGTGCGGGTAAGACCAATATCCTCGATGCCATTCACTATCTATCGATGTCCAAGTCGGCCTTTACGATGACCGATGGGCAGAGTGTGCGTCATGGCGAGGAGTTTTTCTTTACTGAGGGCAACTACTCTTCGGATGGCGGCGCCATGGAGCAGGTCGTATGCTCCTTTTCTCGTCGTACGGGTAAGGTGCTCAAGCGCAATGGCAAGGAGTATGAACGCGTGGCCGACCATGTGGGCTTGTTCCCTGTGGTTATCGTTTCGCCACGTGATACCGATCTGATAACCGATGCTGCCGAGGAGCGTCGCCGCTACCTCAATGGCTTCATTTCGCAGCTGGATAGGGTGTACCTCAACTCCATGATGCGTTATAACGCGGTGCTGGCTGAGCGTAACCGTTTC
>JAFOXS010000153.1 GCA_017391665.1 Alistipes sp.
CAGTCTCCATCAACTCCTCCAGACGCATAAAGACAAATGCCGACTGATCCTTATCGTGCGTGAGCAATTCGCCACGCATACGCAACTGCTTGGTGTAGATAGAGTCACGGTCAAGCGTATAATCAACTGCAAACGAGATAGCTGCCACAATCATCAGCGGGATGAACAGGCCATAACCATTCGAGAGCTCGGCAATGAGGAATATGGCTGTAAGCGGAGCTTTCATAACGCCCGACATAACACCAGCCATGCCGACCAACGAAAATGAGACTACCGACACATTCCAATCAAAGCAGGCATTACATACCAACGCAACAATAGCACCCATATATGCTCCAACGAAGAGCGAAGGGGCAAAAGTACCACCGACACCACCCGAAGCATTGGTCGTAGCCATAGCCACCACTTTGAAGAACATAATTGCCGTAGCGTAGATAATCGCTACCCACTCAATTGTCCTAAACTTAAAGAACATGGAGTTGGCAAACAGAGCCTGCACATTACCATGCATAAAAGAGGTAAGGCTGCGGTATCCCTCACCATACAGAGGCGGGAAGATGAAGATCAGCACTCCCAGCAATATGCCGGCAAATGCCCATCGCTTATACTGCGAATCGATGCGCTTTACAAAAGAGGCAACCTTTGAATTGACCGAGGTAAAGTAGTACGACATCAGACCACAACAGACTCCGAGCAGGATGTATAGCGGAATCTGCCTGATCACAAAGACATCGGCCTCGCTCAGATTGATTGCAAAAATAGGATCAAAGCCTCTGAAGATAAGCGCCGTAGTGGTTGCCGTAACAGATGCGAGAATAAGCGGGAAGACCGATGCGGAGGTAATATCGAGCATAAGGATCTCCAGCACGAATACCACTCCCGTAATCGGAGCCTTGAAGATCGCAGCCACGGCTGCTCCCGCACCACAGCACAACAGCAGCGTGAGTTGCTTGTAATTCAATCGTGCTATTTTACCCACATTCGAGCCAATAGCGGCACCTGTAAGCACAATGGGTGCCTCGGGACCCACCGAACCACCAAAACCGATGGTTGTGGCACCGCCCACGATAGATGACCAGCAGTTGTGGCTGGCAATGCGCGAATCCTTACGCGCCATTGCGTAGAGTACACGCGTAACACCCTCCGAAATCTCGTCACGCACAATGTGCTTGACAAACAGCGTCGCCAAAATGATACCGATGGCCGGATAAACCAACAAGAGAGCCTGCGCCTGATCCGATGGGAACCAAGCCACAAGCGCCTCCTTAACACCATGCAGCAGCATCTCAAACAGACACGTACCCAAGCCAGCCAGCAGACCCACCGTAATAGCAAGTACGGTCAGCATCTGCCGCTCGCTCAAGCGATTGCTCAGGCGAAGAATAACATCACGCAGTCGAGATAATATCGTTATCCTTAGATTATGAAACATATACCCTTCCCTTTGATGGGATATAGAAACAATTACTTACCAGCCTTGTACATCTCCGACTGCTGACGGATCAACTCCTTATCATCGAAGTAGTTAATCTTCATCGAGTTGCGAACCATATTCAACGTCTCGGCAGCCTCCTCACGCGCTACCTTGCAACCCTTCTGCAGAATCTCATATACACCCTCAATATCCTGCTCGTACTCCTTACGGCGTGCGCGGATAGGCTCCAGCATCTGCTGCAGTACGGCATAGAGGAACTTCTTAACCTTCACGTCACCCAGGCCGCCACGCTGATAGTGAGCCTTCAACTCATCCAGACACGCATAGTCGGGCAGGAACTCTGCAAAATGATCAGTGCATGAGAAGGCATCCAGATAAGTAAATACGCAGTTACCCTCGATCTGACCGGGATCCTCAATGCGGATGTGGTTGGGATCGGTGTACATTGACATTACCTTCTTGCGCAAATCCTCAGGTGTATCAGACAGATAGATGCAGTTGCCGAGCGACTTCGACATCTTGGCCTTGCCATCAGTACCTGGCAGACGCAGACATGCTGAGTTTGAAGGCAACAGGATCTCGGGCTCAACCAAAGTCTCGCCATACACTGAGTTGAACTTATGAACGATCTCGCGAGTCTGCTCAATCATAGGCTCCTGATCCACACCTGCGGGTACGGTGGTAGCACGGAATGCCGTGATATCCGATGCCTGCGAAATAGGATAGGTGTAGAAACCTACAGGAATAGACTTGCCAAACTCGCGCATAACGATCTCGGTCTTTACGGTCGGGTTACGCTCCAGACGAGCAACAGTCACAAGGTTCATATAGTAGAACGCCAACTCTGTCAGCTCGGGAACCATGCTCTGAATGAAGATGGTAGACTTGGTAGGATCGATGCCGCAAGAGAGGTAATCCAACGCTACCTCGATGATATTCTGACGCACCTTCTCGGGGTTGTCGGCATTGTCGGTCAGAGCCTGCGCATCGGCAATCATGATAAATATCTTCTCAAACTCTCCCGAGTTCTGCAACTCAACTCGCTGACGCAGAGAGCCTACATAGTGTCCCAAATGAAGTTTTCCGGTGGGGCGGTCGCCCGTAAGAATAATTTTTCCCATATTTTTAGTATCGTTTTTTTTCGGTTAAATTCCCTTGATATTATATATATTAACTACAAAAGTAACAATTTATCGCCGATGAGCCAAAAAAGTTGTGCGCTATAATTTTTTTTTATAATTTTGTATAACACATTCAATCCTCATCACCATGAAAATAGACCATATTGCCATATGGTGCGACGACCTGGAGCGCATGCGCGAGTTTTACACAACCTACTTCGCATGTGTCGCCAATGACATTTATCGCAACCCCAGCAAAGGCTACTCATCCTATTTTCTGAGCTTTTCGGCGGGCTCGTCACGCATCGAGCTGATGCACCGCACCGACATTGATCCTGCACCAGAAAGGAGAGGTTACTCGAAGGGCTGGCACACCTTAGCATATGCGTTGGCGAGCGTGAAGATGTCGATAAATTGGTAGAGCGGCTGCGCCGTGACGGACATCGCATAGTGGGTGAAGCAAGACTAACGGGCGACGGTTATTACGAAGCTGTAGTGGAGGATGTGGAAGGCAATCTTGTGGAGATCATAGCAAACAAATAAACATATGACAATCATTCAATTACAGTACCTAATCGAGGTAGCAAATTGCGGTAGTTTTTCGGCCGCATCGGAGCACTGTTTTGTCACCCAGCCATCACTCTCGATGCAGATAAAATCCTTGGAGGAGGAGCTGGGCGTAATACTTCTCGACCGCTCTAAAAAACCTGTCATCCCAACCGAGGCAGGAGCCGTCGTAATTGCACAGGCTCAGGAGACATTGAAGGCCTACAACACCATCCGTGAGTCGGTGGCAGAACTAAAGGGCGAGACCGCCGGCAAGCTGCGACTGGGTGTCATCCCCACCATCGCTCCCTATCTGCTGCATAAGTTTATCCCCGACTTCGTAAAACGCTATCCTCGCGTGGAGCTGGAGATTCGTGAGATGGTGACGGGCGATATTATCGAAGCCCTGCGTCGCGACAAGATTGACGCCGCGCTGGTGGCCAGCGGAACATGCGGTGAGGGCATACTCGAACGCGACATGTTCAGCGACCGATTCTACGCCTACATATCACCAGCAAATCCGCTCTTCGAGCGCTCGAACATCCGCATCGAAGATATTGATATGAAGGATCTTATCCTGCTGAGCCAGGGCAACTGTATGCGTGATCAGATTCTTGAGTTGTGCCAGGCTCGACGCAATACGCCAGCGCACTACTACTTTGAGTCGGGATCACTCGACACGCTGATGCGCATCGTGGACTGCACAGCCTGCATGACCATCATTCCCGAGATGGCACTGGAGTACATACCTGCTGCACGCAAATCACAGATCAAGACACTTGCCAAGGGTGCCACATCACGACGTATTGCAATTGCCGTAAGACGCACTTATGTCAAAAACTCGATCATCAATGCTCTGGAGAGCACAATCCTCGAGAAGATGCAGATGGAGCTCGCGGCAAGATAAAATCATACAAAAAGACCAAAAAAGTGCGGTTTGCTATAAAATAGCAGCCGCATTTTCTCGTTTATAAGCAAACAGAGAAAACTGTTCGCAATAATTTTCGCAGTGTCATAAAAAAATTGTATCTTTGTGCGATTACATACCTATGTAAAAGTACAAACAATTTAAATTTCCCCTTCGGGGCACAAAAACATTTATGGAAAAACTGATTGAAACTATAGTTACCGCTATTCAGGACAAAAAAGGTAAGGATATTGTATCATTGGATCTCGAGGGCTTCGACGGAGCCATCTGTTCACACTTCGTTGTCTGCAACGCCGACTCTACGGCTCAGGTTGCAGCTATCGCCGACGGCATCGAGCAGGAGGTGCTGGAGAAGCTGGGTGAGAAGGTATGGCGCATCGAGGGTCAGCAGAATGCCTTCTGGATTGCAATGGATTATCTGGATGTGGTGGTACACATCTTCCAGACCGAGCTCAGAGAGTTCTATCGTCTGGAGGAGTTGTGGGCTGACGCACCCATGAAAAAGTACGAATACGAGTTATAAACAATTATGGCAAAAAAGAAAAATAACAAAAATATCAACATCTACACGTTCCGCTTCAACTTCATGTGGGTATGGGCGGGAATCGTTGCCGCCATCATCATATACTCATTCTTTGGTGAGGGGCGTGCCGTACCCGTAACCAGCGACTGGAACACGGTGGAGCAGATGATTCGCCAGGGCGAGGTAGAGCGCATAAAGGTTGTTAACAAGAATACCGCACAAGTATATCTCACCGACGAGGCTATCGCTGCATACCGCGCAGGTGAGGAGAACAGCCTCTTCAAAAACCTGCCCGAGCAGGGCGAGCAGCTCAACTTCACAATCGGCTCGGTAGATATTCTCGACCGCGACGTCAAGCAGGCCATCACCGATTCGGGTCTGGAGGATAACCCCGTAACGCTGGAGTATCTGAACGAGACTACAGGCTGGAGCGAGATCCTGATCAACTTCCTGCCGTGGTTGTTCCTTATCGGCATCTGGTTCTTCTTCATCCGTTCGATGTCGCGCGGTGGAGGTGGTGCCGGCGGTGGCATTATGAACGTAGGCAAGGCTCGCGCACAGGAGTTCGACAAGGATAACCCCTCGAAGCGTGTTACGTTCAAGGATGTGGCAGGTCTGTCAGAGGCCAAGGTCGAGATTATGGAGATCGTGGACTTCCTGCGCAAGGCCGACAAATACCGCGAGCTGGGAGCCAAGATACCCAAGGGCGCACTGCTCGTAGGCCCTCCGGGAACTGGTAAGACACTGCTTGCCAAGGCTGTAGCTGGCGAGGCGAATGTGCCGTTCCTCTCAATTTCGGGTTCGGACTTCGTAGAGATGTTCGTAGGTGTTGGTGCCTCGCGTGTGCGCGATTTGTTTGAGCAGGCAAAGCAGAAGGCTCCATGTATCGTATTCATCGACGAGATTGACGCCATCGGTCGTGCACGTGGCAAGAATGCAGGTTTTTCGGGCAATGACGAGCGCGAGAATACGCTGAACCAGATGCTCACCGAGATGGATGGATTCCAGACCAATGCCGGTGTGATCGTGCTGGCTGCAACCAACCGTGCCGATATACTTGACAAGGCTTTGATGCGTGCCGGTCGTTTCGACCGTCAGATCGATGTAGGTCTGCCCGACGTGAAGGAGCGCGAGGAGATTTTCGGTGTGCATATGCGCAACCTCAAATTAGCCGATGGCATCGACCGTATGTTCCTTGCAAAGCAGACTCCTGGGTTCTCGGGTGCCGATATTGCCAATGTATGTAACGAGGCAGCCCTTATCGCTGCCCGCAACAATAAGTCACAGGTTGAGCGCGAGGACTTCATGGCCGCCATCGACCGCATTGTAGGTGGTCTGGAGAAGCGCAACAAGACCATGTCGCAGGCCGAGCGACGCGCTACGGCCATACATGAGGCTGGTCACGCTACGGTTATGTGGATGCTCAAGGATTGCGATCCCGTGCTCAAGGTTACGGTTATTCCCCGCGGTAACAGTCTGGGTGCCACATGGTCGGTACCTGATGAGGAGCGTGTTCACGTTACCAACGAGGTGCTGGAGGCGAAGCTCGCAGGTATGCTCGGAGGCCGTATTGCCGAGGAGGTGAACTACGGCACGCTGGGAGCTGGAGCGCTGAGCGATCTGGAGCGTGCTACGAAGATCACATACGCCATGGTAGCCTTCTATGGCATGAGCAAGAAGATTGGCCCGATCAGCTACTACGATGCCAGCGGCACACGCGATACATTTACAAAGCCCTTCAGCGAGCATACTGCCGTTGAGATCGACGGCGAGGTACGTCGCATCATGGAGGAGGCATACGAGCGTGCACGTGCCATCATCGAGGCCAACAACGATAAGATCAATGCTATGGCCGACCTTCTGCTTGAGAAGGAGACAATCTATGCCGAGGATATTATCCCCATCCTGGGAGAGTCGGCACAGACCAAGGCTGCAAAGATGGAAAACCCCGCAACGGAAGAAAACCCCACGCCCGCAATGGCAGGCGTAACCGTTGCCGACTAACATTCAGACTATGAGCGATAAATTAAGAAACTTCATTATAAGAACCCTGAGTGGCATCGTCATGTTTGTCGTACTGCTCGGAGCCATACTCGCCTCGCAGTGGAGTTTTGTGGCACTGATGGGCGTGATCGCCATAGGTGGCATGTGGGAGTTCTACCGCATGGCAGATAAAGCTGGCTACTCGCCCATGAAACTGCTGGGCGTATTTACAGGTATTGACGTTTTCTGCATTAACCTCGCCGTGATGCTCTTCTTCAGCACGCAGAACGAAAGCACAGGCTCGACACTTATCATTGCAGCGCTGGGCGTCCTGGTTCTGCTCGTGCCTCTGATGTGCATCTGCGAGCTATATCGCAAGAGCGCAACACCGATTGCCAACATTGCCTCATCAATAATGGGTGCGTTGTATGTGGCACTGCCTATGTCGCTGCTGCTCGTGATACCTATGCTGCTTGGCAATGGAGAGTGGAATCCGTGGATCGTGCTCTTTTACATATTTATCATATGGGCTAACGATGTCTTTGCCTACCTGTTCGGTATCACACTCGGCCGTCACCGCCTCTTTGAGCGCATCTCTCCGAAAAAATCATGGGAGGGCTTCTTCGGCGGACTGGCTGGTGCTGTGGCAATGGGCTACGTAGCTGCCACGATCCTTGATGCCAGCACCACGGCATGGATGGGCCTTGCGCTTGTTGCTGCGCTCTCGGGAGTATTTGGCGATCTGGTAGAGTCACTGATGAAGCGCTCGGTCGATGTGAAGGATTCGGGTAACATTATCCCCGGCCATGGCGGATGGCTGGATCGTTTTGATGCCCTTATTCTCTCGGCTCCGTTTGTATTTGTTTACGCATGCGTATATGCCTTTATATTTTAAATAAGAAACCTTAAATCTCAATTATATGAAAATCAACAAGGAAGGTCATAAAATAATCGCCATTTCGGGTCTTATATGTCTCGTACTATGGTGCATGATCTACTACTTCCACAGCCACTCTGAGGCTGCCCTGCTCATCACCAGCACAGTTATCCTGCTAACCTTCTGGCTCTTCATCGTCGCATTCTTCCGTGAGCCGCGCCGTGTGAAGATCCACGATTCAGATTTGGTATTCTCACCGTGCGATGGCCGTGTGGTTGTTACCGAGGTGGTGTATGAGGATGAGTACATAAAGGAGGACATGCTGCAGATATCTATCTTCATGTCAGTTACGAACATCCACATGAACTGGATGCCCGTAGCCGGTGAGGTGGAATACTACAAGTATCATCCTGGCCGCTTCCTCATTGCATGGCACCCCAAGTCATCAACCGAGAATGAGCGCACAACAACCGTAGTAAAGCTTGACGACGGAAACCGAGTTCTCTTCCGCCAGGTAGCAGGCCTTATTGCACGCCGTATCGTATCATACATCAAGGTTGGCGACAAGGTAAACCAGAACGATGTCTTTGGCTTTATCAAGTTCGGCTCACGCATTGACGTGCTTGTGCCCAAGAACAGCGAACTGTTGGTTGAGATTGGCGATCCCGTTGTAGGTTCGCAGACACCCATCGTAAGATTACGCAAGGAGTAAACCATGGCGATAACACCGCAAAACATATTACGCACCACGGTTGGATTAATAGTCGCGGCAGCCATACTGTTTTTAGTGTGGTACTTCTCGTCTGTGGTTATCTACATCCTCGTATCGGCAGTGCTGGCCATTATGGGACGTCCGCTGGTCAACTGGATTGTGCAGCGTCGCATAGGTCGTTTCGCTGTGCCCCGCTGGGCGGCAGCATCGCTGACGATTGTAATTATGCTAGCGGTATTCCTGTCGGTCATGTCGCTCTTCATACCTCTTATATTTAATAAGATCAACGAGTTTGCTCACCTCGACTTTCCTACCGTACTGGCCTCGGTAGAGGAGCCTATCTCGCATGCGCAGGCATATCTGCAACGTATGTTTGCCCTGCCCGAGACACACTTCTCGCTGACCGACACCATAGTCGATACACTAAAGCAATTCATCAACTACAACACCATCAACAACACCTTTACCTCGATCATAGGCACAGCTCTATCGGCACTGATTGCCATCTTTTCGATTGCATTCATTACGTTCTTCTTCCTTAAGGAGGATGGCCTGTTCTACGCCATGGTGAAGGCTATGTTCCCCGAGCGACTGCAGCAGAATGTGACACGAGCGTTGGACTCAATCACATATCTGCTCTCACGATACTTTACGGGTATTCTGACCGAGAGTCTTATCCTGATGGTTGTTATCTCTATTGCCATGATTCTCTTCGGCATGAAGACCGATAATGCCCTGCTTATCGGCTTTGTGATGGGAATCATGAATGTCATCCCCTATGCAGGTCCGCTGATGGGAGGCATCCTGTCGGCATTCATCGGCATTGTGACACCCATACCCGAAATGAGCGCAATACAGACCGTAATGATTATTTGCTGCTCACTCTTCTGCATCAAGGGATTCGACGATTTTGTGCTGCAGCCCACAATCTACTCGGAGCGAGTGAAGGCTCACCCGCTGGAGATATTTCTTGTGATTCTTATCGCCGGTTATATGGCCGGCATATTGGGTATGCTGCTCGCCATACCTTCATACACCGTACTGCGCGTGCTTGCCAAGGAGTTCTTCTCGGAGTTCTCGCTGGTGCAGAAACTCACCCAAAATATATAATAGGATGATTGTCAAGGGTGTAGTTATACGCGGAGCGCAGATTGGTCGCAAGATGGGATTCCCCACGGCCAATATCGATGCACACGGCATTGAGCAGATCGAGAATGGCGTATATTATTCGCAGGTATGCCTCGACGGCCACCTCTATAATGCTATGTCGAACATAGGCACACGCCCCTCGGTGGATGGCCGTAGCCGCTTGCTGGAGACCCATATCTTCGGCTTCGAGGGTGACCTATACGGAAAGACGCTTGAGGTGGATCTCAAGCAAAAGATACGCGACGAGCGTCGCTTCACTTCACTCGATGAACTCCAACAACAACTGGAAAAGGATGCAGCGTTGTGCAATCCAGCAATATAGTAAAATTAAAAAAGGATACTCCAAAAGAGTATCCTTTTTCTGTAATATATGAAATTGCGCTGATTACTTTGCGGCAACCTCATCCTTAACCTCGGCATTAACCTTAACCTTCTTGAAGGCCTTCAAGAGAGCCTCGTCGTTGGTCTTTGCCTTGTCGTATGTAACGGTTACGGTCTGTGTCGAAACATCAACCTTCACCTCCTTAACACCCTTCTGATAGGGGATCGAGTTATCGACCTTCTTAGCGCAGTTCTCGCAATCTACATCAGTCTGGAAAACGGTAGTCTTGAGATCAACCTGCTTCTTCTGTGCCATGGCACCAGTTACACCAAAACCGACAATGGCCACGAGGCAGAGCATAATAATCTTTTTCATAGTAGTAAAGTTTTAAGTGTTTTTATTCGTTTTCTTTTTTCTTTCTTAAATATACGCGTCCCTCCATCCCCAGCTAAAAATGGATAGAAAGACTCTATTTCAAGGCTCACCCATAAAGTTGTATAGTGTGAGGCTGTTTTGAGGCTTGTCGCAGTATGCGAAAGCGGAGTTTACTTGGCGTAAATGAGCATTTCGCAAACAAGCAAGACGCCAAAACAGGCCACAATATACACTTTAATAGAGGTTAAAGCGAGCTCCAATATAGAACTTACGTCCCATCAACGGTCCCCATACGCTCGACGAGTTAAAGGCGGGCGAGAAGGGATCAGCACCATTGAGGATAGGATCCTTCTGGATGTAGTTGGCGATATTCTCACAACCTACATAAACCTCCCAGTTACGGATCTTGCGGCTCACCTGAGCATAGAACATAGGATATGCGGGTGAGAGATCTGAACGGGTAATGTCGCCATCGAGCGAAGGACGACGCATCGGGCCATTGTACTGTGCTGTAACATCGAATACCCAACGACGGTAAGGCGTAGCATACTGGATATTAAGCAACGTCTTATAGCGGCTCGTAAGAGGACGCTCGACAAGGTGCAGGGCACCACCACGCTCAACGCTTACCTTGGCATTGGTGTAGCGATATGTTGCGAAGATATCCAAGCCACGTGCCACTGTCCACTGGAAATCCACCTGGTATGTATCGGTGAAGGCACGGCCATCGGTATTATATACCCAAATCTCATCATCGGGAGTGCCACCCTTTGCACCCAACTCCTGATCGGCAAGAACAGTGTTGTAAAGCTGTGTACGGAAGTAGTCGAAGCTAATCGTAGCATCGTCATAGCCACCCAGCTTCAAATACTGCGTAAGGCTGACACCTGCCGTAAGAGCCTTCTCGATATCATTACTAAGGTCGGTAACCATCGTCTTGCGACCCGTAGCGAGCATCCAGATATTATCGGTAAAGATGCTTGCACGTCGATAGCCAAGACCTGCCGATGCACGCAACACAGTCGAGGGAGTGATGTCCCAGCGAATGTGCGAACGGGGCGTTACGACAAAACTCTCCTTGGGCGAGTAATAAGCAGTGTTATAGGCTACGCTGCCACCATTATCCTGCGCAAGACCGACATTCGAAGCACCCATCCAGTCGCCACGAAGACCAAGTACCAATGAGAACTTCTCGGGGATATTGTAGGTGTACTCGGCATAGACACCAGGCTCTACATAGCGCATCTGGTTATGAGTGCGGCCCTCCCACAAGTTCGGAGTCTGACCCGGAACCTTTGGTCCGGGAACAATCTTGTTGATAATATTCTCGTCGCTGTTGGTAATCGAGGCCGAAGCACCCATCGCAAGGAACGAACGAGCCGTAAAGTAGTGCGTATATGAGAAGTTCATCCACCATGCGTGGTCGTGGCCATTGTAGTCGTTAAGACCAAAGTAAGCCTTCTCCTTGAAGTAGTTATAGTCAGCAACGAACACAATATTGGAACGATACTCCTCCTCGCTATCTGTATCATAAACAGCTGCACCTACGGGCTTACCAAATTTAAGATATGCATTCACACCCGAGTTGTCCATATTCGAACCATAGGTCGAAAGACTGCGCTCCATCTCCTCGCGCATCGAGTGCTTATAGCCGTTCTCACCGCTCAGACGATTCTCGTCGACATACTTCCAGCCCCAGCGAATCTGCGTACCACCCTTCGACTGCCACAACCAACGGTTGGCGATGTTGATCTGGTAGGTCTCGGGCAAGTCGCGGTAACCATCATGGTTGCGGTCGTGCGACTGAGTATCCATAGAACCATGAACAAGGATTACCGTAGAGAGGCTCTTATCCGCCGTGAGGGGAATAGCCGTCGAGAGATTGATCTCGGGACGCATCTCACTATCGAAGTAGAGGTTGAGGAACAAACGCTCCTCATCTGTTGGCTTGCGGTACTCCATGTTAATCTGACCCGTGATGGCCTCATGACCAGCCGTTACAGAAGATACACCCTTCGACACCTGGATAGAGTTAAGCCACATACCAGGCGTATAGTTCAAGCCATAGGGAGCACTAAGGCCACGCATGATGGGACGGTTCTCATCGAGAATCTGCGTATAGGTTCCCGTCAGACCCAGCATCTTGATCTGGCGTGCGCCAGAGATTGCGTCGCTATAACCCACCGTTACCGATGCCGAATTCTCAAAGCTCTCGGCCAGGGTACAGCATGCCATCTTACACAGACCGGCGAACGAGATAGACTCGCTCTTGATTACTCCGTCACGCTTGACATAGTTACCAAGGTTACCATCCACCACTACGGCCTCAATCTCATTGTCGGTCTGGAGCGAGAAGTCGATATGTGTAACGCCCTCGGCCACGGTGATCGTGTCGGTCTTGTAACCCACATAGGCTGCAACCAGCTTATCGTAACCCTTCACGCGATATACGTCGAACTTACCCTCCAGATCGGAAGCCATACCGATATTTGTGCCCAGCCAGTAAACCGAAGCACCGAGCAGTGCCTCGCCGGTATCCGAAGCACGCACTGTACCTTTGACGTTCTGCGCCATGGCGCCAACGCTCATTAGCGACACAATGCCGCAAAGTATAAAGTTTTTGATTTTCATTTTCTCTTTAAGTTTGTATAATTACACCTTGGCGTATTCTTCTCAATACGCCTAATTCTAAGCAACTATACAAGCACAGGAGGGGCTCGAAGCGCACTTCCGCCCGCATGCCCCGCCGAGAGGGGAGGCAAGAGATATAAGGAGTATTCATGGCCGTGGACAGCAACCTGCTCGGCCTGAACAAAATCGAGCACATCGGTCACTACGGCCAGCAACACAGCCTGACGCTCCATATGGTCGTCGTCAGTCATACGGGGCTGCGTGTAGAGTGCTATGGAATTTGAATGGTTGTGATTACAGCAAGTCTTATCTGCAATGGTCACACCATGCTCGGCGTCACAATCGTGAGAGGGACAAGAGTGGTTATGATGTTGATGATCACAGGCGTGGACATGGTCAAAGGCTGTATGCACATCGGCCTTGTGATGACGACACTCGCAGGTTAGAGCCACAATGTCGCTTGCCGCCAATACTGAAACGTATAGCAGCAACATCGTCAATGCCGACACCATTCTGAAAACCTTTCTTGTCATCACTCTATTCGATTAATCCACACTCTGCCAAACGCTCCACCCATGCCGTAGCATCGCGCAGGGCAACATCGGCCTCGACCTCAAAATTCTGCATGAGCACCTGGGCAGCCTGCTCCGCCGTAAAATCACTCTCACAGAGGGTATTCCACAACAAGAGCGCACTCTCGTTGAGTGTAATAATCTTTGTCAGATCGGCACCCTTGCCGCCCTGCATGATTACCACATTCTCACCCGCAATCTCGCGCACTTTGTACTCCTGTTTAATCTTCATCGCGATTTTAGCCTTTTTATCCGCTACAAATATACTGAAAATTTGACAATGGGCATATTTTTTTCGTAATTTTGCATCATATGAGTGAGCAAAATAACAGAATCAAGCAACGTCTTGCCGCAACCCTTGAGAAGTATTGGGGCTACAAGCAGTTTCGTCCAGGTCAGGAGGCCATTATCGACTCCGTTATGGCCGGTCGCGATACGCTTGCGCTGATGCCTACTGGTGGCGGTAAATCGCTTACATATCAAGTGCCTACACTCGCCCGCGAGGGTCTCTGCATCGTCATCACTCCGCTCATTGCGCTGATGAAGGATCAGGTCGACCGCTTGCGACAGATGGGCATTGCGGCCGTGGCTATTCACTCGGGCTTATCATACACGCAGATCGACATTGCGCTCGACAACTGCGTATATGGCGACATGAAGTTTCTCTACATCGCGCCGGAGCGTCTTGCCACCGAGGCTTTTCGTCTGCGCATCGAGCGCATGCGCGTAAGCCTTATCGCTGTGGATGAGGCACACTGCATATCGCAGTGGGGCTACGACTTCCGCCCTTCGTACCTAAGAATCGCCGAGGTACGCGAACGACTGCCGAACGTACCTATTTTAGCACTCACTGCATCGGCCACGAAGCTCGTAGCTGATGATATTATGCACCACCTCGGGTTCGCCGAACCGCACATCCTTCGAAGCAGTTTTGCCCGCCCTAACCTATCCTATGCCGTACGTCATACGGACGACAAAACGGAGCAGCTGATGCGCGTAATTGATAACGTACCGGGCTCAGGCATAGTCTATATGCGCTCACGCGAAGGCTGCGAGCAACTCGCCGAGACGCTGCGCTCGCAAGGCATCTCAGCCTCATACTATCACGCCGGTCTACCCCACGTTGAGCGCTCCATACGCCAGGAGGAGTGGGCATCGGGCAAGGTGCGTGTGATGGTAGCCACAAACGCCTTCGGTATGGGTATCGACAAGGCCGATGTGCGTTTTGTCGTGCACTATGCGATGTGCGACTCACTGGAGAGCTATTACCAGGAGGCTGGCCGTGCCGGTCGTGATGGCAAACGCAGTTATGCCGTACTACTCACCTCGTCAGATGATCAGAGCAAGATAGAAAAGCGCTTCGACGCCGAGTTCCCACCCCTGGACGATGTGAAGATGATATACGAGAAGATCTGCGACTATCTGCAAATTGCCATCGGCGATGGGCAGTATGCCTCACACATCTTCAATCTGCACGACTTCTGCCAGCGCGAGAGGATATATGTGGGCAAGGTACGTGCTGCACTCGCCCTGCTGGAGCAGAACGGCTACATGACCCTGACGGAGGAGATGGAGAACCCTGCGAAGATCCACTTCTGCATCAGCCGTGACGAGCTCTACCGCATACGTGTGGGACGCAACGAGCTGGATCATATCATCCGCACGCTTCTGCGCCTGTACAATGGTGTATTTACTGAGTTCCGCCCTATTGATGAGCCTACGATAGCTTCGCATAGCGGCTATACGGTCGAAAAAGTTAAGGAGCTACTCAAACGCATGTGGCAACTGCGCATCATACGCTACATACCGTCCAACACCTCGCCAATGCTCTTTATGGATGAGGAGCGCCTGCCCATAAAGGATATATACATCTCGCCCAAGACCTACCTGCATCGCAAGGAGCTTATGCATGAGCGCTTTAGCAGCATGCTGCACTACGCAGATTGTCAGACTGTGTGCCGCAGCGTCATCCTGCAACGCTACTTCGGCGATGAGCAGGCTACGCCGTGTGGCGTGTGCGACACGTGTCTTGCAGCCAAACGCCGCCAGCGAAATGATGAGCAGAGCCTGCAAGAAAGCATTGCCTACCACCTCCGAGAGGAGGAGATGACCGTACGCGAATTGTGCCACAAGATAAAAAATGATCCCGAGCAGATAGCCGCCGCAGTGGATAAGATGCTCACCGAAGGTAAAATTTCAGCCTCTATAAGCGGTAAACTCATAATTATTGAGTAACTTTGCCACTCAATATTATTGGGCATAATGACTTTTCAACCTACCATAAGCAACGAGCAGACAGCCGAGTTACCCTCGGCTCGTTTCGACGGGCAGATAGTAATCGTCGATCGCGAGGAGCAGATTGAAAAGGTGTGCCGCGACCTGGCTGCGCAGCCCATCATCGGTTTCGACACCGAGACCCGCCCATCGTTCAAGGCAGGTGTGACGAACAAAGTAGCCCTTCTGCAACTATCAACCCCCGAACGGTGCTACCTGATACGTCTATGCCGCACAAAGCTGCACAATGCACTACTCAAGATACTGAGCAATCCCAACATCATAAAGATCGGGGCCGACGTGCTGGGAGATCTTAGATCGTTGCACGCCCTGCGCCACTTCCACGAGCGGGGATTCATCGATCTGCAGCAGATCGCACCGGCATGGGGTATTGAGGAGAAGAGCCTGCGTAAGATGTCGGCCATCGTGCTGGGACAGAGAGTATCGAAGGCACAGCGGCTCAGCAACTGGGAGGCATCGTCGCTCACACCACAGCAGCAACTCTATGCCGCCACTGATGCGTGGGTGTGCATCAAGATATACGAGAAGTTACTCTCGACAGAGCCTCTGACCGAGCCCCGAATAGAAGAGGTGATAAGCGAGCATAACACCTCAAAGAGAGGCGATCAGGCGCAGAAAAGCGATGCACGTCGTCGCCGACCACGCCACCGTAACCCTAAAGCAAAAATAGAAAAACAGCAAGAATATGAGAGCAGAGATTTATCTTCGTCGAGGTAAGGAGGAGTCGCTCCTGCGTCGCCACCCCTGGATCTTCTCGGGCGCCATCGAGCGCGTAAAGAGCGAGGGCGAACTTCGCGAGGGAGAGATTGTAGATGTATTTACCCGTTCGGGCGACTTCATCGCCCGCGGCCACTACCAGATAGGCTCCATCGCCGTGCGTGTGCTTACGTTCGAAGAGGAGGAGCAGATCGACCAGCAGTGGTGGAACCAGCGTATAGCCATCGCGCAGGATGTTCGTCGTGCGCTTGACCTTACCGACAACGAGCAGACAACATGCTACCGTCTGGTACATGGAGAGGGTGATTCTCTGCCTGGACTTGTAATTGATATCTATGGAACGACAGCCGTGGTGCAGTGCCACTCGGTTGGTATGTATCTTTCGCGTATGGCTATTGCCGAGGCCCTGCGTGAGGTTTATGGCGATCGCCTGACAGCCATATATGACAAGAGCTCGCAGACCGTGCCTTTCAAGGCTGGACTCAATGCCGTTGATGGTTATCTGTGGGGCCACGCTGCAAGCAAGAGCAATATCGTATTGG
>JAFOXS010000146.1 GCA_017391665.1 Alistipes sp.
ATCATACGGTCGCTCTATCGGGTGGTTGAGGAGCGTTTTAACGAAGGATACATAGCCAAGGGCGATATGCTGCAGGTGGAGACACGGCTGAGTCAGGCCGAGTATTCGCTCATCGAGATGGATAATAGTTACGAGGTGGCTCTGCATCGTTTCAATACGCTGCGTGGCGAGGTGGGTCCAGAGGATGTGACGTTGTTGAACTCCATAATCGACACCATTTCGCAGCCTCGTCGCCTGAGCATCGAGCAGATGCTTGTGCGTCGTCCCGATATGCGCTCGGCGGAACTTGCGACGCTTGCCACAGAGTATGGTGTGCAGGTTGCACGTGCGCAGTACAATCCGCGACTGACGGCGGGCGTGAGCGGCTCGTGGCAGACCTATTCGCCTAATGCTTCGGCAAAGACCTATGTTGATGGTGCGCTGCTACTTGGGCTTAGTGTTCCGCTGTTTCACTGGGGTGAGAGGCGGTCGGCTGTAGCCATAGCACGCAGTGATCAGCGACTGGCCGAGAACGCTATGGAGCAACTGCGGCGCGATGCAGCGCAGCAGGAGGCCGACGGCTGGAGTGCAATGATGAACAGCTATTCGCAGATTCAGTCGTCGTTGCACAATCTGGCCATCGCCAGCGAAAACCTTTCGATCAGCACCTACTCCTATCAGGAGGGGCAGGCCACGGTGCTCGACGTGCTGCAGGCGCAGATCAGCTGGCTGCAACTCTATACCAATGCCATTACGGCCCGCTTTAATTATGCTATAGCTGTATCGGAGTATCGTCGCGTTACGGCGCAGGAGTAAAAAAGGTTGCCCCTCGAGGGACAACCTTTTTCTATGCCTTTGCCGTTTCATTGCTGACGATCGAGATCTCGTGGACAACGGGCGCGGCACATTTCAGTAGTGCGATGAGCCCGCAGAGCCGATCCTGTGCATCGCGTATGGCTTCGCTTACGATGCGCTGGTCGCTAAGTGTGCGACACTCAACGTTGTAAGCTACGCTAAAACGCATAAAGCGACTGTCGGCCTGCAACTTTTCCGTATCGAGCGTTCCCTCGATTGAGATCTCCAGCCGTTTGGGTGTGATGTGTTCCTGACTGAGGATGCCCATTACGGTGAGTCCGGCACATTGTGCTGTGGCGCACAGAAGCAGTGCTTTGGGGTTTAACTCCTCTAATTTGGCGCCATTGGGCAGACGGAATTTTCCGTTTCGAAGTTCTACGGTGACCTTTTGTTTGTTGTTCATAATTACATGCTTTTACTCTATAATTGACTCTATGGCCGCAAATGGAATCAATGCGCCTGGCGAGTACAATATTTGAGTGACAATAATCGTTCCTATATTGGGAGAATTGCTCTAAAATAGTTATCTTTGTAGATAATAAACGTCGAAAAATTATGCGTAAAAAAATATTCCTTTTAGCCATTATTGCCATTGGAGCGCTCACGCAGTTGCAGGCGCAGAATACGGCGCAGCAGGCTGCCCATAGTGCCTCTATGGAGCGAGGTGTGTCGTTGTACAATTTTGGCCATTGGATTGAGGCTCGCACGGAGCTGTTGTCGCTGCGCGAGAGGTTGTCAAGCGTGCGCGATCGTGCTCTGCTGGAGAAGATTGATTATTATGTAGCCCTGTGTGACGTGGAACTTAAAATGGCCAATGCCGATGCCCGACTGAAGCGTTTTCTGGCGGAGTATAACTCGTCACCCTATAAAAACGATGTGCAATATACGCTCGGTGCGGTTTACTGCATGGAGGACGATATGGCGCTTGCCAAGCAGGAGCTGGAGAAGGTAAACTATAAATTCCTCTCACCTCAGCAGCGCGACCGCTACGACCTGCGTATGGGATACATGGCTTTCATGGAGGATGATTATACGCAGGCAAAGCAATACTTCGCACGCATTGCCGCAGGTAGCGACTATGCCGACCATGCCACATATTACACCTCCTACATGGCTTATGCCGAGGGTGATCTGTCGCTCTCACGTCAGGGATTCCAGTCACTCACGCAGAGCCCTATATACCGTGATCTGATGCCCTTCTACTTGATGCAGATCGATTTCAAGGAGGGTGACTACCGTGCCGTAGTGGCGCAGGGCGATGCCCTGATGGAGCGCACCACCGAGGAGCAGGCTTTGCAGATACGCCGCATCATGGCCGAGTCGTGGTTCCAGCTGGATGATTATGCGGCAGCGGTAAAGTATATGAATGCATATCGTGCAGCAGGTGGACAGATGCATCGTCTAGAGAACTACATTATGGGTTACTCGCAGTATCGTCAGACTCTCTATGCAGAGGCTTCGTCATATCTTCGTCAGGCGTGCGGAGCGGACGATATGCTCACGCAGAATGCCTCGTATCACTTGGCAGACTGTTATCTGCGTGCTGGCGATAAGACCAATGCCATGCACTCGTTTGCCATGGCATCGAGTGCCGAGTATGATCGTGCCATTGCCGAGGATGCACTCTTTAATTATGGAAAATTGCTCTTTGAGCAAGGTGGTGGCCACTTCAACGAGGCTATCAACGTATTGAACCGATACATGGCTCTCTATCCCGAGTCGGCAAGAAAGGCCGATGCCCACAAGTTGCTCATTGCTGCATACTATAACTCTCACAACTATGCCGATGCATACGAGGCGTTGAAGAGTATGCCCAATCCCGATGGCGATGCCTTGCTGGCTCTGCAGAAGATAGCATATTTCAATGGTCTTGAGGCCTATACCGCAGGCGAACTGGCTGAGGCTGAATCGTCGCTCGCGGAGTCATTGTCGGTGGGTTCATCGAATGCAAAGTATAATGCATTGGCCTCGTTCTGGCTTGGCGAGATAGCCTATGCCAAGGGTGATGCGCGCACTGCATTGCAGCGTTATCGTAACTTTGTTGCCCGTGCTCCCAGAACAGGTGAGGAGTATGCCATGGCGCAGTATAATATGGGTTACTGCTATTTCAATGCCGGCGATATGGAGTCGGCAGCGAAGGCTTTTGAGGAGTTTCTCAAGGTGCGAACCTTGAACGATGAGTATCGTGCCGATGCCTATAACCGTATGGGCGATGTGCGTTATGCGACACGCAAATATGCCGAGGCGGTTCAATACTACGACCGCGCCATCGCATCCAGTCAGACGGGACGTTACTATGCGCAGTATCAGCGTGCGATAACGCTGGGTGTGCAGAATAAGCGCTCGGAGAAGATCTCTGCCCTGCAGAGTATCGTGCGAGCCGACAGAGGCGATTATGTCGATGCTGCAACGTATGAGCTGGGTAGAACCTATATTGCCGCAGAGCGCTATGCCGATGGTGTCCGTACACTCGAGGAGTTTATTGCGGCATATCCCTCATCGTCATACCATGCGCAGGCGTTGTCGGATCTGGGTCTGGCGTACATGAACCTTGGTGAGCGCGATAAGGCTCTGGAGTATTACGATCGCGTGGTGAAGTCTTCGCCACAGTCGCCACAGTCGAAGAGCGCATTGCAGGGTATCCGCGATATCTACATGGCACAGGGTAATGCCGATGGCTATTTTGCCTATGCCGAGAGAGTAGGTCTGGAGAGTAACGTGAGCGAGATGACGCGTGACTCGCTGTCGTATGCTGCGGCGCAGAAACTCTATCTTGACAACAAGACGCAGGAGGCTGCTGTTTCGCTTCGCAACTACCTGAACAACTACCCACGAGGATATTATCGCAACGATGCCCTCTTCTTCCTGAGTGACTGCCACGTTCGTGATGGTCGCGATGAGGAGGCTATCACATCGCTCTCGGAGCTTGCGGCGCAGGGTCACACCCAATATTCGGAGCGGGTGCTGGAGCGTCTGGCTACGATGTGCTACGAGCGAGAGCGTTATGAGGAGGCTGCCAAGGCTTACCGCTCGCTCTATGATGAGACGCAGAGTGCTGCCGCCAAGACCAATGCCGCATCGGGTTATATCGCCTCGACACTGAAATATGCCGATGATGCCACACTGCTGGCTATGGCCGATGATGCAGAGCGTATGAGTGGTCTTACGGATGTCGCTCTTCGCAAGGCGCGCCATGCCAAGGCATCGGTGCTACTGCGTGAGGGTAAGCGCGAGCAGGCTATGGAGGTCTTTCGGGTGTTGTCGTCAGAGGTGAAGAGCGCCGA
>JAFOXS010000329.1 GCA_017391665.1 Alistipes sp.
ATGAAGTCCAGCTTGGGACCATAGAAGGCAGCCTCACCCAACTCAACGGTGGTGTTCAGACCCTTCTCCTTACAAGCCTGGATGATTGCGCCCTCAGCCTTCTCCCAGTTCTCGTCCGAGCCGATATACTTCTCGGTGTTGTTGGGATCACGCAGTGAGATCTGCGCTGTATAGTTTTCAAACTTCAACGTACGGAAGATGTAGAGCACGATGTCGATAACCTTCTCGAACTCCTCCAACAGCTGGTCAGGACGCACGAAGAGGTGGGCATCGTCCTGCGTAAAGCTACGCACACGTGTCAAACCGTGCAACTCACCCGACTGCTCGTAACGATATACGGTACCGAACTCTGCCAGACGCACGGGCAGATCCTTGTATGAACGGGGCTTCGAGCGGTAGATCTCGCAGTGGTGGGGGCAGTTCATAGGTTTGAGCAAGTACTCCTCACCCTCGAACGGAGTGTGGATAGGCTGGAATGAGTCCTTACCATACTTTGCGTAGTGGCCCGATGTAACATACAGATCCTTGTTACCGATATGGGGAGTGATAACCTGCATGTAGCCGTAATCCTTCTGAATCTGGCGCAGGAAGCGCTCCAGACGGTCACGCAACTCGGCACCCTTCGGCAGCCACATCGGCAGACCCTGACCTACACGCTGTGAGAACATGAAGAGCTCGAGGTCCTTACCCAGCTTACGGTGGTCACGCTTCTTAGCCTCCTCGATCATTACGAGGTACTCATCGAGCATAGACTTCTTGGGGAACGATACGCCATAGATACGGGTAAGCATCTTGTTCTTCTCGTTGCCACGCCAGTAAGCACCAGCCACAGAGGTCAGCTTAACGGCCTTGATAAAGCCTGTGTTGGGGATATGCGGGCCACGGCAAAGGTCGGTAAACTCGCCATTGGTATAGAATGAAATGGTGCCATCCTCAAGGTCCTGAATCAGTTCAACCTTGTATTGGTCACCCTTCTCGGTAAAGGTCTTCAATGCGTCAGCCTTCGACACCTCGGTACGCACCAACTCCTCCTTCTGACGAGCCAGTTCCTGCATCTTCTTCTCGATGGTTGCAAGGTCGCCCTCGGTGATGGGGGTGGGAGAATCTACGTCGTAGTAGAAACCATTGTCAATAGCGGGACCGATACCGAACTTAATGCCCGGATAGAGCGACTGCAAAGCCTCAGCCAAAAGGTGTGATGAGGTGTGCCAGAAGGCGTGCTTGCCCTCAGCGTCGTCCCACTTGTAGAATTTGATTGTAGCGTCGGCGTCGATTGAGTGGCTCATATCGACAGTCTGGTCATTTACCGAAGCGGCCAAACAGTCGGCAGCGAGACGAGGGCTGATGCTCTCGGCTACTTGGTAAGCGGTTGTTCCTGCGGCAAACTCCTTGACGTTGCCATCAGGAAAAGTGATTTTAATCATAGTCTTTATTTAGTTTTATGTTTTGAGTCCTCCAATGCTTCCACAATTACGAGACGGAATACACCTTCGGACTCGGTTAATTTCTTCAGTGCAAAATGGAGGATTATTGCTCTTTTTGCGTGCGCTTTTTACGGATAAAGTCGACGACAAAAAACAGGGCAGCCAAAAGGCAAACAAGCTCGGCTATTGTCGATGGCCACTCCAGAGGCTCGCCTGTGTTGTACTTGTAAACATTTGCGCACAAACCAATCATCGACAACAACGCTACTGATACCCAAAGCGCCATATTTGACCGTGTATTTCGGGGTCCTTGGTCTAACATATACCTATCTGCTAATACTCAATCTCCACTAAACACAAAACCCAATTTTTGAATTTTGCATTGTCTCAACTACTCCTCTGCCTCGGGCAGCTTCAAGTCCTTAACCGAGATGTCGCGACCCTTCTCGCGCTCGAAGTGCTGCAACGGACGTGCAGTCCAGTCGGCCCACTCCTCGCGATTGCGAACAATATCGATGGCAGCATATATAGCATTTCGCATCGACTGCGCATCTGCCACACCCTTGCCGGCAATATCGTACGCCGTGCCGTGGTCGGGCGAGGTGCGAACAGCCGAGAGACCAGCCGTATAGTTCACGCCATCGGGCGAGAGTGTCTTGAAGGGTGTAAGACCCTGATCGTGGTACATAGCCAATATGGCATCATACTTGGCATAGCCACCACCTGCAAACAAGCCATCGGCGGGGAAAGGGCCAAAGGCCAGCGTACCCTGCTCGAAAGCCTCCACAATAGCGGGCTTGATGATCTCCTGCTCCTCCGAGCCGAGCATACCACCCTCACCTGCGTGAGGATTGAGTGCCAGGACAGCAATGCGAGGCTCAACAATGCCGAAGTCCTCCTTGAGCGACTGGCGAAGTGTTGCAAGCGACGAGAGGATCTTCTCCTTGGTGATACTCTGGCTAACCTCCGCCACGGGGATATGGATCGTAACCAAACCCACACGCAGACGGTCGCTGCACATAATCATCATAGGCTCGCCCTCAAGGTGTGCGGCCACGAACTCGGTGTGTCCCGTATATGAAAACTTCTCGCTCTGCGCCGACTCCTTATCAATCGGTGCGGTGACCATAGCGTCGATAGCGCCCTCCTTTAGATCGGCAACGGCAGCCTCCAGCGCCTCAACGGCAGCCTTGCCACCATCCTTTGAGGCTACACCCGGCTGAGGGTCGGCATCGCCCGTATCGACAAGATTGATCTTGCCACGGCGTGCATCGTCAGCCGACTTTACGACGTTGAACTGAACACCATAATCCTCATTATCGAGGATCGACATATAATACTTGGCGGCTTTGAGTGAGCCGTAGATGACGGGGGTAAAAAGTTCGGCGATACGCTGATCGGCAAAGGTGCGGAGGATAACCTCCCAGCCTACGCCATTCACATCGCCCTGTGTAATTCCTATCTTAAGTCTTGAATCCGACATAATTAAATCCATACTATTTCAAACAGCAAATATACTAATAATTTTCAATTATTAACCGTTTCTGCAGATTTTGATAGCTCGCGCATAAAAAAAAACGGCCCAAAAGAGCCGTTTTTCCATATTTTTCGCCTTACAAAATGAAATTCACTACCTCATACGGCGTCTGAACTCTGCACAAACGATACCTGTGGCCATAGCTACATTGAGCGACTCGGAGCCCTGACCTGCAGCAGAATAGGCGGGAATAAGCAGTCGTCGAGAGAACGATGCGGCGCACTCTGCGCTCACGCCTCGCCCCTCGTTGCCCATTACAATTACACCCGTGGGAGCCAGCTCCACATCGTAGATATTCTGCCCATCGAGCATTGTGCCATAGACCTCCACCCCACTTTCGCGCGTATGACGCAGAAAATCAGCCAGCGGCAGATAGTGCACCCTCACGCGCAGGATAGCGCCCATCGTAGCCTGCACAACCTTGGGATTGAAGCAGTCGGCGGTATCCTCCGAGCAGTAGATATCCTCCACGCCAAACCAGTCTGCAAGACGTATGATAGTACCCAGATTACCCGGGTTCTGCACTCCATCCAGCGCAAGCGACAGAGCCCCTGCGGGAGCACTCTTTACACTCTTATGACGGGGCTGCTCGACTACGGCAAGCGACGTGGAGGCGGTCTTAAGTTGTGAGATGCGCTCCATCTCCTTCTCGCTCACCCGCTCGGCACGGCCATCGAAATGACCCTCAAGGGCATAGAGATGCCTTACCTTCAGATTCGACTGCAGGATCTCGCCGATGAGTTTATCACCCTCGGCGATGAACAATCGCTCCGCATCACGCACACGCTTATCCGAGAGCGAACGCACAAACTGTATCTCGGCCTTTGTCATTCTTTATGTGGTTTAGGTTCAATCAAAAAAGTCTCTCCCTCGGCAGCAATATCGGTTGCAGGGAACACCTCGCGAGCCTCATCGAGCAGTAGCGACAGATCCTTATATCGTGACGAGAAGTGCCCGATAAGCAGGCGTCCTGCACC